>NZ_VUMH01000040.1 GCF_009696265.1 Desulfovibrio porci | reverse complement strand
TCTCTTTAGCGGCCTCGATTCTCTCGGCCTCAAGGCGTGTGATATGCACCGGGAGGGTCAGCAACGCATGATAGAGATCATATGCCTTTTCGAGAGAAAGCTCAAGCGAGGTGCGGGCTTTGCGCAGAGTGGCGTGAGTGTCGTAGTAGTTGTTAAGCGTATCCACAACCATGCTGAGAGCCTGGTTGTATCCGGCCAGCGTGAAGCCCTCGTCGCGGCGGGCGGCCTCCTGCATCAGCGGCTCTTTCTGTATAACGGTGGTAAGGAGCACCGTCCAGAGTTTCACCTCGTCGGCAAGCTCGACTTTGCGCTTCTTTCGGAAATCGGTATATGCCACCGACGATGTGATTTTGCCGTAGAGACGCAGCACAACATCGTCGAGAGCCTCTATGCCGGTGTTGCCTCGCGCCATAATTTCACGAATATCAAGGTCTGCGCCGGGTGCTTTGGCCACTTGCGAGGCCGCGAGCATGTTGGCTGAGCCGATTGAATCGAGAGGAGGGCGTTTAGCCCCCGGAATCACTTTATATCCGGCCAGTTCAAGAATCATAAGGAGGATTCTCAGGTACAGCGTATGCGCGTACTTGCCGTCGGCCGTTGACTTTTCAGGAGCTGTAACAATGCGGAACTCACTGCGTGTCAGCAGGTAGGAGTAGAGCAATTGCACTACTTTGATGCGTATTAATATTCGATTAATCATCTGTGAATGTACTTTCTCGCTG
>NZ_VUMH01000039.1 GCF_009696265.1 Desulfovibrio porci | reverse complement strand
TGTAATGTTCCAATAGGTTGTTCACCCTGCCTCAAGCCGGTAAAGCTGGAGTTGACAGACAACAGTAAACCGAGCCGAGGACAGGGTGAACAGCCATAAGAATGCCAAATTGACTGCACGCGGTCGAGAGGAAATGATCCGGCGGATGAGCGAAAAGCCCGCAGCCGCAGTTGCGGCGGGTTTTGGTGTAAGCCTGCGTACCGCCAGAAAGTGGATGAGCCGCTACAGGCAGGGAGGCTTTGAGAATCTTGCGGACAGAAGTTCTCGCCCGAAGCGATGCCGGGGCACACTGACGGAACAAGATTTTGGTTCCATTTTGGCTTTGCGCAAAGAGCGCCTGACTGGTGATGAAATTGCGTTACGTCTTGGCCTTTGCCGCAGCAGCGTGTTCCGGGCCTTGCGTAAACTCGGCTGCTCCCGGATTTCATCTTTGGAGGAAAAAGCGCCCATCCAGCGTTACCAGTGGGAAAAGCCCGGGCAAATGCTGCATCTGGATATCAAGCGACTGGGCAAGATTGACGGCGTTGGCCACAAGAAAGCAGGAACACGGCAAGTCCGTCGCCGCCACCCAGGCTGGGAATACTTACACGTCTGCGTGGATGATGCGTCCAGGGCAGCGTATACAGCGGTGCTCCCGGATGAGACCGCGGAATCAGCGATAGAGTTTTTATGGTTTGCGGTAGCTTGGTATAGCGCCCACGGCATAAAAGTGGAACGAGTACTGACGGATAATGGAGCGTGTTATAAATCCCAAAAATTCCGGGATGCGTGCCGGGAGTTTGGCATAAAGTATAAACGGACCCGACCTTACCGGCCTCAAACCAATGGCAAGGCGGAACGCTTTATCAGGACGGCCTTGAAAGAGTGGGCATACGCACACACGTATACCCACTCAGAGAAAAGAACAGCGAACTTGCCGGTCTGGACGCATCGCTACAACTTTGTGCGTCCGCATACGGCTCTTGGCAGAAAACCTCCAGCCTCAAGGCTGAGCGGAGGGTGAACAACGTGTTGACACTCTACA
>NZ_VUMH01000038.1 GCF_009696265.1 Desulfovibrio porci | reverse complement strand
GAAAAGAACAGCGAACTTGCCGGTCTGGACGCATCGCTACAACTTTGTGCGTCCGCATACGGCTCTTGGCAGAAAACCTCCAGCCTCAAGGCTGAGCGGAGGGTGAACAACGTGTTGACACTCTACACCTAGGCACGCCTTTGGGCCTCGCTCCATCAAGGATCGGCTTGTTACAAGAGGTGCAAAAATGCTCAGCCTAGGGGCGCACCCGCGTTTTACCTGTACAACTGTTCACCATGCCGAATTTATGGTTGGCGTGCCTTATCGTTATACCAAGGAGTTTATCCATCCTGTTGTTCGTAATGGCATTTTGCAAAATGAACTATTTTATTTGTATGTCTATTATCGAGAATGCAATATTGAACGAAATAGAAATCGTAAAATATGGGAACGCTTTCCCCACGGGCAAAAGGCATGCTGTGGCAAAAGTTTTTTCTATAGTTATAATATCAAAGATTTCTACGAACATTCAGTTTCTATGATGCAAGAAGATATCTATATTTGGCTTAATCATCCGCCGACAAACAAACCATACAGGAAATAATAATGATCCGCGGCACTTGTTCATTGCCATTTCTAGCATCAAGAAATTATATTCAATCAACACAATTTATTACTTTGTGTAATGATATTGCAAAGCAACATCATCTTTATCCTGTAGACATTTCTGCAAAATTTTTTCAGCCACTGACAAAAAATATTTTATGGTATTGGGTGGAAAATGGCGAAGAAGTGCCCATTAAGCCCTATGCCTCCTGTCATATGGTTGCTGAAAAATTGAATGCAACGCTTTATTTTGAGAATGGTGAGGAAGAGATTAAAGAGCGTATAGCCTACAATGAAGATGTATTCATTCAAGGTGCAGAATATGGCACAGATGCTGCTTCATGCACGGTGACTGAACCTGCATTTTTTGTAAACTCCTGTGTTGCCCTAGGTGTAGAGTGTCAACACGTTGTTCACCCTCCGCTCAGCCTTGAGGCTGGAGGTTTTCTGCCAAGAGCCGTATGCGGACGCACAAAGTTGTAGCGATGCGTCCAGACCGGCAAGTTCGCTGTTCTTTTC
>NZ_VUMH01000037.1 GCF_009696265.1 Desulfovibrio porci | reverse complement strand
CCGATCTGTCGCATACGGTATTACATTCGAATACGTCAGAATTTCTGGATTGTCAAGCCTTCCACCGGTGAAAGAATCCGTGCATGGTGGCTGTTCAATGATTTGAAGGTCGCTCAGGAGAAATTCTACTACAAGCTTTTTCTTCACAAAGGGGAGTATGTCTATCTTGCCGGCAGCCGGATCAAAAACTCCGATGGAGTTCCGGAATTGCAGATTCTCATATGCTTCAATCGGCCCGAGGAGGCGATTTTGACATACAAAAAACGATGGGAGATAGAAACGGCCTTCAGAGCCATGAAATCTTCCGGCTTCAACATCGAGGACACCCATATGCGTGATATGGACCGCATCGCAAGACTTCTCGCGATGGTCTGCATGGCTCTTGTATGGGCATATCTCGTTGGTGAACATAAAGATATAAATATTAAACCGATAAGGATTCTGAAACATGGAAGAAAGGCAAAGTCGCTTGTCAAGTATGGTTTGGAGGAGATTTCAACAATACTTCTGCGTCCGACTTATACCACAAAATTCGATGTTTTCAAATTTTTGTCATGTACTTAAGGGCAGGTTATTAAAATACAAAAGCGCGGACTGCAATGCCACTTCTTTATTCGGAGGTCGTAGGAAACCTTGCATACAGATGTAGTAATAGCAGCCCACGCTATATGCGTGAGAACCACTATGCCATCTGAGTATGCTATTTGAAAATTTCCTACGTTTCCAAATACTTGATGAGCATAACGCTTCTTTTTCTTATGTCTTGGAAAAAGTTGCCCCTATCCGAATGCAAAATTAGTTATTTTATTGATATTTTGCATTATATAGAGCGGAATTATAACTTGAATCCTCTACTTTTTCTTGGCTCTTCCGCTGATTGTCGTAAACCTGGCCGAAGTTTCTCCCATTGCTCTTTGAACCATTCGCCTATTGGTTGCCTGTTTATTGTAAGTCCCAATTTATTATTATGAACTGAACTTTTCTCAATCTTGAAAATAACGTTCTTTATGGCAAACTTTCGTCTATCATCTTCGCAATATATTTTCCCATTGCATCTGATTACTTGCTTTTTT
>NZ_VUMH01000036.1 GCF_009696265.1 Desulfovibrio porci | reverse complement strand
GGAGACGTGTACTGGTCTGGTAACCAACTTCGACCAGCGTCGCCGAACCGTGGCTGTCCTTTTTTTTGACGAGCAGAAGACGGCATACGAGGTTTCCACACCACCGTGGCCTCGCTCGCCGACGGCAAAGACCATATGTATTATTATATCGTTGACGGCTCCACACAGGTGGGTGACCCTTACGGACGTCTCATCCTCGACCCGTGGAACGACGGCCTTATCCCCTCTGACGTATTTCCCGACACGCCGGCCTATCCCTCGGCCAAGATTGCCAATGTGCCGGTGGCCGTCTACAACTCGGCCCGCGAGGACTATGACTGGAACGTCACCTCTTTCAAAGGCGTCAAGCAGAGCGACCTCATCATCTACGAGCTGCTCCTGCGCGACTTCACAGGCACGGAAGGCCAGGCCAAGGGGGACGGCACAGTAGCCAAAGCCATGGAGAAACTCGACTATCTCAAAGAGCTCGGGGTCAACGCCATCGAGCTGCTGCCCATCACCGAGTTCAGCGGCAACAATTCGTGGGGCTATAACCCCAACTTCTATTTCGCCCCCGACAAAGCCTACGGCACCCCCGAGGCCTACAAGGCATTTATCGACGGTGCTCACGAGCGCGGCATGGCGGTGATACTCGACATGGTGTTCAATCAGAGCGACTCGCAGCATCCGTGGTATAACATGTATCGCCAGACCGCGCCCGAACGCTTCTTCAACGGCTCGGCTCCCCACTCCTACAACGTGTTCAACGACTGGAACCAGGACTATAAGCTCATGTTCCGCCAGTGGTGTGACGCACTCGACTACTGGCTTACCGAATATAAGGTTGACGGATTCAGATTTGACCTCGTGAAAGGCCTCGGCGACAGCGACTCATACGGCATAGCCTATGACGCCGCCACCAACACCTATGCTACTCCTAACGAGACGGCCACCAATGAATATAACGCCACACGCGTGGCCCGCATGAAAGCACTTCGCGACCATATAATCCTCACCCGTCCCGACGTATATTTCATCAACGAAGACCTGGCCGGAGCTCAGGAGGAGACCGAGATGGCCGAGGATGGCGAAATCAACTGGG
>NZ_VUMH01000035.1 GCF_009696265.1 Desulfovibrio porci | reverse complement strand
AGTACGCGGCTGGCCGGCCGTTGGACGATATTGGTGATAGTACGCTCCCTCAGGTATGGATGGAGCATATCACTCATGAGCCTTTTGATGCGGGGGAAGGATACAGGGTGCGCGTCACAAAGATATACAACCAGAGCCTGTACATTCGGGCCGTAGAATACGTCTCCGTTTACACCTTCCGGAAACTCGCTGCATACAGTATGCCCACAATTAGGGCAAACCTTCTCCAATATGGAGTACTGGGTTATGACTGGAGCCGGGAAGTTTATATCTATCATCTGGCGAGTCATCTTCTGAATACCCGAAACATTTGACAAATCTTCACCGCAGTCCGGGCAGTTGTCCAATGGTACCTCTACATAAAAATCAGATCTCTCTTCCCTTTGCAAAGTACTTCCCTTATGTCCTGGCTGACCTCCTGACTTCTTGCCAGATGGCTCACGCAATGACTTTGTACGCTTCCTCTCCTCGGAGGCTGCAATATCTTCCTTAGACGGAGGTGTGTTTCTGTTATGGCTAGCTTTCTTTGGTTTCTCCAATTTGTCGAGACGAGCCTTTAGTGTGCAGATTTCCGCATTCTGTTTCTTGATTTTTGCAAGATCTTGTCTGTGTTGCGACTCAAGGTATCCATTACGCTTTTTCAACTCCTTATTCTCAATCTTTATCGGAGCTACTTCATCTTCGAGTTTTGTTAGTCTTCCAAGAATATATCGCAATGCTTCATCAGCGTCAAGAATTACGTCAGGGTGTACGTTGTTTGTACAAGAATCCTTGCGACTCTTGGCATGTAACGCCCTGCTGGGAACTTTGCTATTTGCTGATTTCTTTGCCTTCATTTCACCTACAAAGGTACAAAAAAAAACAAATATGCAAGTAAAATAATGTTTATTTTCTTGATATTCAATAGCTTTTATGAGCGTCAAATGCGAAGTGATAATTGAACGTTAAGCTGCTATTGTTTCGTCATAATATGAGTACGGCATACCTACCTGAGTAGTTACGATTGCTGGCACAAATATGTTATTTTTGGAATAATGTAACCATCTCGGTCAGTCGGCGTTGGTGGAGCTGTTTATGGAATTTGCCTCTATAATGGCAGTGGGCTGTGTAAGACTTGAAGATGTCGCGGTTGCCGGATTTAAGTTTTTTCAGCACGGTGGATTTATTCACCACTCCGGGGCCGCAGTTGTAGGCTAACACGCCTAACAACAGAGCGTCTTTG
>NZ_VUMH01000034.1 GCF_009696265.1 Desulfovibrio porci | reverse complement strand
GCGCATGGCCCTGGTGGCGCGCGAGGACGGCCTTGCGCGCGCCCTGCGCCGCATTTCAGGCAGGGTGGACGCCGTGCGCTCCATCCGCAAGCTGTAGAGCGATTTCAAAGGTAAAACCACGCTTTTCCCGTAAGGGAGGGCGGCGTCAGTATTGAAACTGGACGCGCTTTCAATGCGAATGCGCAGGACTTGGCGGCAGATTTGAATGTTTCGCGTCATAGCGGTTGGCGCGAGGCGCCCCGGCTTTCTCGGGGGAGGAATCCCGGCGGCACGCGTCGCGTCGGCATATCCGGCGCGACGCCTTCCGGCTTCCCGTAAACACGGATCACAAAACTTTTCCCGCATGGTGCGCGGATGACGAAGCAACCTCCCAAAAGCCTGTTGAAATCGGCCCTGGATATCCTGCGCGAGGCCGCCTCGGGCAATCCCTATGCCAGCCAGGCCCAACTGGCCCGCGCCACCGGCGAATCCGAAGCCAATATTTCCCGCTGGCTCAACGGATCCGCCACTCCCACCCTGCGCAAACTGGAACCCGTGCTCACGGCTCTCGGCGTGCGCATTGTCCTGCCTTACGGCGCTGCGGCCCGGACAGAGGCCGTTGGGGAGCAGAGCAACACGACCCTGCCGCTGAAACAGCGGGCCGGATTCATGGCGTTGCCCATGCTCGGAGAAGTGGGCGCGGACAAGCCCCTGCCCGCTCTCATCCAAAAGCCTGAAGACTGGCTGATGGTACAGCGGGAATTGGCGCCGCCTTCGGCCGTGGTCCTGAAGGTGAGTGAACACGAGCGTTCCATGCTGCCCCGCATTTGTCCGGGCGACATGCTTCTGGTGGATACCGCAAAAAAAATTCCCATTTCGGAACGGGATGTATACCTGGTACGGGAACCCAAGCGCCAGGGAGGCAATCACTTGCTACGGCGGGTCGTCGTCAGGAAAAACGGCCGACAAACCTTTGTGCTGTTTTATGCCGACAATACCGCCGAAGGCTATGCGCCGTTGCTCTACGACCTTTCACATTATGAGAATGGCGACATCCATAATGCGGTGAAGGGGAAGGTCATCCTGCGGCTGACAAGTCAGGTTTAAGCCCGCGCCATACAGGATAAACGCCATGTAAAAAGCCTCCTCTGAAACGCTCAAGGCGTAACGGGGAGGCTTTTGCCAGGGTCGCACAAGCGCCATTTTTTCTTTTGGTGCGAGAGGGGGGACTTGAACCCCCATACC
>NZ_VUMH01000033.1 GCF_009696265.1 Desulfovibrio porci | reverse complement strand
CAATACAGGACTATCCGCTTCGAGGTCGCCCCGTATATCTTCACATGCGCAAGAATAAGTGGTGGGACAAGCGGACCAATGAGATATTCTCATACAACCTCGAACTCCCCAACGAGGAAGGCACACGACTCAGCGCAGAGTTCGTGTCTTTTTTAAAAGATGAAGGTGGAGACGACGGCACTGTCGATTAAGCACATAGCGCAGATGTACTGCGTCAACGGCAAGTATTTCGCGGATTTATACCGCAACAGGATAAGCGGTTACGCCGACTGGTGTGACCGGGAACTTTGCTGTGGCTTCTATTTCAATGCCGCCAATATTGGTCCGTACATGAGCCTTGACGAGACATGCCTGAGCAACGGCGAGGTATGGACCTTCCTGACCAACAAGGACGGCCACGGCGGCAAGGGCACGCTGGCTGCGGCCATCCCCGGCACGAAGAGCGACGAGATTATATCCATACTCATAGCAGCCATGAGTAAGTCAGTCAGGCGCAAAGTAAAAGAGGTTACCTGCAATCTGTCGCCGTCAATGATGCTGATAGCAGGTGAAGTATTCTATAACGCCCATGTGGTCAATGACCGTTTTCATGTACAACAGGTCTATAATGAGGCCGTTGACGAAATCCGCATCGACATTCGCCGACAGCTCATCGCAGAGGAAAACAACCGCGACAAGTCCGAACCGCCGGTAACGTACTCCAACGGAGAGACCATGCGCCAGATACTGGCCCGCAGCAAACACACTCTGATGATGTCGCAGAACAAATGGACTGAAATACAGTGCCATCGCGTCAACATACTGTTCAAATACTATCCAATATTGAAGGCTGCATACAGCCTTGCCATGGAGCTGCGCAAGATTTTCAACGCTAAAATCTCACCGACAAAAGCCATGGGGCGGATGAACAGGTGGTATGAAAAGGTAATGACATTGGGCAACAACAACTTCCGCTCTGTCATCAAGACATTCAAGAATCATGCTCCGACCATCCTCAACTATTTCCGCCGACGTGCGACCAATGCCTCCGCCGAAGCCTTCAACTCTAAAGTCAAGATCTTCCGCTCGCAAATGCGCGGTGTCCGAGATCGCGATTTCTTCATCTTCCGCCTGGTCAAACTGTACGCTTGAATATTTAACACTTCGGTCTACTCAATTTAACATATGCACTGGAATTTCGGCTTGGGCCGACTATTATGAAAAACTTAAAGATCTTCCAAAGAAACGTTGCAAGGGCGTCATAGAGCTGCCTTCATCCCGTTCCGCAGTCATGCAGCCTGAGG
>NZ_VUMH01000032.1 GCF_009696265.1 Desulfovibrio porci | reverse complement strand
AGCATTCGGCAATGCGTTTTTCACACATTTTCATCATGACATCGTGATTAATGTTGTCAAAACATCCTTTCATTACGCCCTCGATATACCATTTGGCTCCACAGAAAGACTTTGAAATCTGTTCCATTGCGGTATGGCAACTTCTTTGAGGTCTGAAGCCGTGGGAACAATCAGAAAACTGTCCCTCGTAGATTGCCTCAAGAATCATCCTCACCACTTCCTGCAACAGTTTGTCCTCTATAGATGGTATGCCGAGTGGACGCATTTTACCGTTTTTCTTGAGGTTGTTGCAGAACTATTTCTCAAAAAAAATAGCAAAAGCCTCAACTTTCACAAGCTGAGGCTTTTTTATGTCCATAAAGTTTTGTAACTTTATGGTATTCAAAACTATTGAATACAAAGTTAATGTATAAGTCTTACATACCCAACGATAATCTGCTCTTTCCGCCCAATTTGGGTGATTTTATCCCTGCGGATGCTCCTGCAAGGCTGATTTCGGATATAGTCGACCTGATGGATCTGAAAGAGATTCATGACAGTTATTCAAAAGCCTCCGACGGTCAGCCACCATATCACCCGGCAATGCTACTTAAGGTTGTGCTCTTCGGCTACATGAACAACATATATTCCACACGAGCACTTGAGGCGGCCATGCAGCGTGATGCGCATCTTATATGGCTTTCATCATATCAGTTTCCTGACCATACGACAATCAGCCGTTTCAAGACACGGTGCATGCCATATATTAAGGTTATATTCTCGCGTCTGGTGTTGATATTGGTAGAGCGAGGAGAAATAGAACTGGCCAAAGACCTGTTCATAGACGGCTCAACAATACGTTCACGCTCAGCACGCTGGCGTATAAAATGGCGCAGCAACGCCGAGAAGTTCGCGGCATCGGCAGATGCAGACATACAGGAAGGAGTCAAAGCCTTGCTTGAACAGGTTGAGAACGGAGACAATGCCGAAGACAACAGCCCCGGCCATGTCAGATATACAAAAGAAGAAGCCCGCGAAATAGCAGACCGCATTGAAGAGAAAGCGAAAAAAGAGGGACTTAAGAACGTCCGTGGCAAGATTACAGCTATCCGCAAGGCATGCGACCGCAAAGACGCTCATGACAAGACATTGGAGCAATGTGCCGACAGATGCGGAGTCGCGCCTACAGATCCTGAATGCGGCATCATGCACGCCAAGGAAGACGGATACGAAGGAATGGCGACACCCAACTACAATGTGCAGATTGCTACACAAAACCAGTATGTCACAAACTATGGCGCATACGACTCAGCGGATGACAAGTCTATCAACATGGATTTTGTCGACACCTGTGTGGAAGAAAACGGAGTCAAGCCGTCAGGTGTTGTCGAAGATGCCGGATACGGATGTGAGGAAGTATATGTCGGGCTGGAGCAAAGACAGATTGAGGCTATAGTCAAATATCCAAACTATGATGCCGAGTCCACCAGGCGTCCGGTAAAGCCGGGTC
>NZ_VUMH01000031.1 GCF_009696265.1 Desulfovibrio porci | reverse complement strand
CGCCTAAACCCTGATACCTTCCCTTCCGCTCCCCTCTTCCGTGGGGAGCGGAAAGGGAGACGGGCGCGACCCTCCTGTGCGGCCGGCTCACCATATGCGAGCCGGCCACATGAAGAGGGTCGCGCCTCCTTTCACCCGCAGGCCTTCCGGAGGCCCCTGCCGCCGGTGCGGCGCTCCGGAGATTCCCGCTTTTTGTCTCCCTGCGGAGCGGCCCGCGAGCCGCATCACTTCCCCATTCATCACAGGAGATTTCATTCCCATGTCCCGCATCATCCCCCTGAGCAAGAAAGCGCACGCCGCGCTGACCTTCAAGGCTCTGGACGACTGCTCCTTTGCCGCCTCCATGACCACCATGCCCCTGCTGCCCTTTGAGGTGCCGGATGCGGCCCGCTGTTTTCCCGTTATCTTTCCGGACGCCCGCAATGCCGTGCCCCACGCCCTGCTCGGCCTGGGCGACAGAAATGTTTTTGTGGACACAAAGGGCCGCTGGACCGCGTCATATCTGCCCCTCATGGCCGCCAATCATCCCTTTTCCCTGATTGAGGCCCGTTTCTCCGAGGGGGCGGACGACGAGGCGGAAAAAAGCGAGATCGCCCTGGCCATTGAGGAGGACGCGCCTCATTTTCATCAGAAGGACGGTCTGCCCCTCTATGGTCCCGACGGCGAACCCACGGAACTGCTGCGGGGCGTCATGAACGCCATGGCCAGCCAGTACCGCCGCCACAGGGCTTGTGAAAAGGCCCTGGCCGAACTGGCCCTGCACGGCGCGCTGCGCGAGCGCGTGCTGGGCGTGCGTCGCGGCAACGGCAAGGAGCGCAGGGTGGGCGGCCTGCGCTGCGCGGATCGGGCCGCGATCATGGCTCTGCCCGAGGCCACCCTGGGCCAGTGGGTCAAAAACGGCCTCATGGAAATGCTCTTCGCCCACTGGCACAGCCTGCGCCACCTCCAGACCCTGCTGGACGATCCCTCCTGCCCGGAACCCGCCCCGGCGGCCGGGGGCAAAAAGAAGCGCTGAACGCCCCGCCACCCTTTTGAGGAGGTGGTCCATGCCTTCCGCCCCGGTCGTCACGGTCATAGTGCCCAGCCACAATTACGCCCGCTATCTGCCCGGCGCGTTGCGCGGCGTTCTGGGGCAGAGCGTGGAGGACATCGAAATTCTGCTGGTGGAGGACGGCTCCACGGACCAGTCCCTGGCCGTGGCCCGGGCCTTTGCCGCGCGCGACCCCAGGCTGCGCGTGCTGACCCATGCGGACGGCAAAAACCACGGCCTGCCCGCCGGTCTGGCCCTGGGCCTGGCCGAGGCGCGGGGCCGCTGGACGGCTTTTCTGGAAGCCGACGACCTCTGGCATCCCCACTGTCTGGAGCGCCGCCTGGAGGCTGCGGAAAAAAGCGGCGCGGGCGTGGTCTGCAACGACATCGCCCCCTTCGCCATGCCCGGAGCCGACACGGCCTGGTTTGAGGGCTATGTGCCGCGCGTCATGCGCTGGCACGCCCGGTATGAGCGGACCGTGTGCGACGTGCGGCCCTTTTTGCTGGAAAACAAGATTCCCACCTTTTCCTGCGCCATGGCCCGCACGGACCTCTTGCGCCGGATTTCCCTGCAAACGCCCGTGCCGCGCTGGCTGGACTGGTGGGTCTGGGCGCAGCTCGCCGCGCGCGTGCCCTTTGCCTTTGCGCCGGAAAAACTGACCCGCTGGCGGCTGCACCCCAAAAGCTGGCATCACAAGGTGGAGGTCTTCAGCTATCTGGCGGACTTCCGGCGCATGGGGCGCGGCTTCCGCCGTCTGTTCGCCCGCGATCTGGCCCGGCAAAGGCAATGGGGCGCGCTGGCCTTTTTGTGGCTGCCCGCCACCCTGCGCCTGGCCGCGCGCATGGCCCTGGTGGCGCGCGAGGACGGCCTTGCGCGCGCCCTGCGCCGCATTTCAGGCAGGGTGGACGCCGTGCGCTCCATCCGCAAGCTGTAGAGCGATTTCAAAGGTAAAACCACGCTTTTC
>NZ_VUMH01000030.1 GCF_009696265.1 Desulfovibrio porci | reverse complement strand
CGCTGGCTCTGGCCCGCGTCTGGTTCCTGGGATAGGGGGTGCGTATGCGTGTTTTTCAAAGTGATGTTCTCTGCATGGGCGCCGGTCTGGCCGGGGAGCGCGTGGCCGTGGAAGCCGCGCAGGCGGGCTTCAGCGTCATCTGTCTGAGCCTGGTGCCGCCCCGGCGTTCCCATTCCTCGGCGGCCATGGGCGGCATGCAGGCGGCCCTGGGCAATTCCATCATGGGCGAGGGCGACAGCCCGGAAATCCATTTCAACGACACGGTCAAGGGCTCGGACTGGGGCTGCGACCAGGAGGTGGCCCGCCTGTTCGCCAATACCGCGCCCATCGCCATGCGCGAAATGGCCTGGATGGGCGTACCCTGGAGCCGGGTGGTGCCCGGCGAGCATACCTATTACAAGGGCGGCAAGCCCTTTCAGGCCACGGAAAAGACCGAGAATGAAGGTCTGATCCATTCCCGCGCCTTCGGCGGCACGGCCAAGTGGCGCACCTGCTACACCTCGGACGGCACGGGCCACGCGGTGCTCTTCACCCTGGACAACCGTCTGCTGCAACTGGGCGTGGACGTGCACGACCGCGTGCAGGCCGAAGCCCTGGTGCACGACGGCGAGCGCTGCATGGGCTGTGTGGCCCGCGACCTGCGCACCGGCGAGCTGGTGGGCTATTTCGCCAAGGCCACGCTCATCGCCACGGGCGGCTACGGGCGCATCTACCGGGCCACCACCAACGCCGTGATCTGCGACGGCGGCGGCCAGATCGCCGCCCTGGACACGGGCGTGGTGCCGCTGGGCAATATGGAGGCCGTGCAGTTCCATCCCACGGGCACGGTGCCCACGGACATCCTGGTGACCGAAGGCTGCCGGGGCGACGGCGGCACCCTGCTGGACGTCAACGAATACCGCTTCATGCCCGACTATGAGCCGGAAAAGGCCGAGCTGGCCTCGCGCGACGTGGTGTCCCGGCGCATGACCGAGCACATGCGCAAGGGCTTCGGCGTGCCCAGCCCTTACGGCGAGCATCTCTGGCTGGACATCCGCCATCTGGGTGAAAAGCACATCACTACCAATCTGCGTGAAGTCTATGACATCTCCACGCACTTCCTGGGCGTGAATCCCATCCACCAGCTCATTCCGGTGCGTCCCACCCAGCACTACAGCATGGGCGGCGTGCGCATCAACAAGGACGGCCACGCCTACGGCCTCAAGGGCCTGTTCGCGGCGGGCGAAGCCGCCTGCTGGGACATGCACGGCTTCAACCGCCTGGGCGGCAATTCCCTGGCCGAAACCATCGTGTCCGGCCGCATTGTGGGCAAGAAACTGGTGGAATTCCTGCAAGGCTACGAGTGCGTTTTCTCCACCGCGGCCATGAGCGACGCGGAAAAACTGGTGCGCGGGCGCATTGAGGCGCTGCTCCGGGGCACGGGCGACGACTGCTACACCCTGCGCAACGCCATGCAGGACGTGATGATGGAACATGTGGGCATCTTCCGCAACGGCAAGGACCTGGAAGCCGGTGTGGCCAAGCTGCAGGACCTGCTGGAGCGCAGTAAAAACATGCGTCTGCGCGGCGGCGCCATGCCCGGCCCGCACGGCGAGCTGTCCATGGCCCTGCGCGTGCCGGGCATGCTCAAGCTGGCCCTGTGCACGGCGTACGGGGCGCTGCAACGCACCGAGAGCCGTGGCGCGCACGCCCGCGAGGACTACCCTGAACGCAACGACAAGGACTGGCAGGTGCGCACCCTGGCCACCTGGAAGGAAGGCGACAGCCTGCCGACCCTCAACTATGAAAAGGCCACGCCGTTCTACATCCTGCCGCCCGGCGACCGCGGTTACGGCGGCGGCAGGATCATCCCCGGCGAGATTGTCGAGGAAGACATCGTGCCCTTCGGGTCAAAGGTCTAAGGGAGGCCGACATGGGACGCAATCTGACGTTTGAGATATTCCGCTACAATCCGCTGGACCCCCATTCCCAGCCTCACATGCAGACCTTCAACCTGGAAGAGCATCCCAGCATGACGCTCTTCATCGCCCTGAACATGATCCGCGAGACCCAGGACGCGAGCCTGCAGTTTGATTTCTGCTGCCGGGCGGGTATCTGCGGCTCCTGCGGCATGGTCATCAACGGCCGTCCCGGTCTGGCCTGCCATACCCAGACCAGCGACCTGCCGGACCGCATCAGCCTGCACCCGCTGCCGGTGTTCAAGCTGCTGGGCGACCTCTCGGTGGACACGGGCACCTGGTTCCGGCATGTGGGCAAAAAGATCGAATCCTGGATTCACACCAACAAGGCTTTTGATCCGGAGGCCCAGGAAGAGCGGATGGACAACGAACTGGCCACGCAGATCTTCGAGCTGGACCGCTGTATCGAGTGCGGCTGCTGCGTGGCGGCCTGCGGCACGGCGCGCATGCGCGAGGATTTCATCGGGGCCACGGCCATCAACCGTATGGCCCGCTTTTACCTGGACCCGCGCGACAACCGCACCCCTGCGGACTACTACGAGCTGATCGGGGACGACAACGGGGTGTTCGGCTGCATGGG
>NZ_VUMH01000029.1 GCF_009696265.1 Desulfovibrio porci | reverse complement strand
GGCAGCCCTTGCCGTAGCGCCTGCCACAAAAAATTTTATGAGTTCGGTCTGTTGCCGATTACTTAGTCTGCTGCGCCTTTCATACATGGCGTTATCCTAGCTCTTTTTTCTTAGCTAGGACAGCCCCAAAAACAACTTGCCATATTTCTTTTTTGCGGTGTAGCGTGAGGAGTATTCCATAACAATGCGTGATGCGGGCGTTCTCTGCGGGGACGCCGCCGGCCCGCGGACCGGCGCTGGAATTCTGAACAAGCGGAGGTGGCAATGCAAGCAGTGTATGATTTTCTGCAAGCGGTCAGCAATGTGGTATGGGGCCCGATCATGTTGGTCATGCTGGTGGGCACGGGCCTGTATCTGACCATCGGATTGCGTTTTTTTTCCTTCCGTAACTGGGTCCGGGCCTACCAATGTCTGTGGCAAGGCCGCAAGCACCAGTCCGAGCACGGCGAAGTCTCCCCTTGGAATGCCCTGATGACCGCCCTGGCGGCGGACATCGGCACCGGCAACATCGTGGGCGTGGCCACGGCCATCGCCTTGGGCGGGCCGGGCGCGCTGTTCTGGATGTGGGTGACTGCCCTGGTGGGCATGATGACCAAATTTTCGGAAGTGCTGCTCTCCGTGCACTTCCGTGAAAAAACGCCCGCCGGCAACTGGGTGGGCGGCGCCATGTACTTCATCAAGAACGGTCTGGGCAAAAACTGGACTTGGCTGGCCACGGCTTTCGCCCTGTTCGGCATGATCGCCTGCTTCGGCATCGGGGCCATGGTTCAGGCCAACGCCATCAGCGTGAACCTGACCAAAGCGTGCAGTGTGCCGGGCTGGGTCACGGCCCTGGGCCTGCTCTTCTTCGCGGGCATCGTGCTGGTGGGCGGCGTCAAGCGCGTGGGCGCCGTGGCCGGCAAGCTGGTGCCTTTCATGGCCGCGCTGTATGTCATCATGTGCCTGATCATCATCTTCATGCACATCGACCGCGTACCCTCCGTGTTCTGGTGGGTGGTTTCCGACGCATTCACGCCCACGGCGGCCCAGGGCGGCTTTGTGGGCGCTTCGGTGATGATGGCCATCCGCATGGGCATGGCCCGCGGCGTCTTCTCCAATGAAGCCGGTCTCGGCTCCGCGCCTATGGCCCACGCCGCCTCCACCGCCGAATCCCCACTGGTGCAGGCTTCCATCGGCATGCTGGACGTGTTCATCGACACCATCATCGTCTGCAGCATGACCGGTTTTGTGATCCTGGTTTCCCTGGACCCCGCCGGTCAGCCCCTCTGGAGTTCCGGCATGAGCGGCGGTGTGCTCACCGCGTCGGCCTTCCAGCACAATCTGCCCGGCTTCGGCGAATACGGCGTGACCTTCTGCCTCACGCTCTTCGCCTTCACCACCGCCCTGGGCTGGTGCGTTTACGGCGAACGCTGCGTCATCTACCTTTTCGGCGACAAGGCCCAGAAGCCCTTCCGGGTCATCTATGTCTGCGTTGTGGCCCTGGGCGCCGTGCTGGCCCTGGATCTGGTCTGGCTGCTGGCGGACATCGGCAACGCCCTGATGGCCTTCCCCAACATTATCGGCATTCTCCTGCTCAGCCCCACACTGTTCAAGATTGTGCGCGAGGAGGTCAAGAAGGACCCGCGCTTCGTCCTGTAATTTCAATTTACGATAATACGCAATGGCGGTCGCGAGGCCGCCATGCTTGCGTGGGCAGTGCGTCCGGACATTGAGAGATGTCCGGACGCACGTGCTTTTCATCTGTACAAAAAAATAAAACTTCTTCTATTAAAAATAAAAACGCTTTGTTACAGAAAAAAGGGGAAAATTGCCTATGGATATTTCCTAAAAAATGTTTACTATCATCGCAATCCGGCAAATTTTTTATATTATACAATTTTTATCACAGCGTTTGCGATGTCCTGCAAAAAGCTCTCTTCTACCGGCACGGTCAGCGGACTTTTTTCCAGAAGCCTGTGGCTGGTGTTCGCGGCGTTCGTCTGCATCAGTCTCGGCAGTGCACTTTACGCCGGATATCTTTTCATCAAAACCACAGCCGAGGATTCCACCAGAGCGCTGACCGGGGATCTCACATCTCGTCTTGAGGCGACCTACAACCTGCTTGAGGGCATGAGCAAGCAGCCTCTGATCCAGGATACCACCGTTTCCGTTCTGGACCGCGCCATGAGCATGAAACCCTATGCCGACGCCTTCCAGTTCTGGATGATCGGCGTGGTGGATCCGGACGGCACCATTTCCAGTACGCTACGGCCGAAAGTCGCCAAGCTGAAGCGCGACTATATCCCCCGGATCATGCGAACCGGCAAACGGGAGCTCAGCGACCCCTTCCCCGCCGGGGCCACGGGCGACATGAATTTCACCCAGTTCATGCCGGTCAAAAAAGACGGTAAAGTCGTCAGCATCTGTTTCGTCACAACTCCGCTGACGCACATGAGCCAGTTGCCGCCGTTCCGCACCCGTTCCGAATACGGCTATTATCTTCTGGTGGACAGCCGCCGCGCGATCATCGCGCACCCGGACGCCGACAAGCTGATGGTGGATATAAAAAATCTGGTCGACAAGGAAACCTTTTTGCTCGGCAGCAGTCGGGAACAGTTCCTCGACGATATCGAAAAGCAGCGGCAGTTTCATCTGCTTTTTTGAGGGGCGGTTGACCTTCACCGTTTTCAGCCATGTGGCCGACAGCAAATGGACGCTCATTCACCGCGTGCCGATGCTGCCCACCATGCGTCCCATACTGTGGAGTTTCGGCGTGCAGACGCTGCTCTACGCCCTGTTTTTTCTGCTCTTCCAGCGCTATGGGCGCAAGGCCTTTTCGCCGGTGGACAACATCTTCCACCATGTGGCCGATCTGGACAAAAGCGTGCGCGGCTCCAATGAATTTTCCGTGGAGAAGGTCAGCGGCCTTATCGAAATTTCCCGGCGCGGCCTGTTCGACACGCTCACCAACCTGCCCACCCGCCATCTTTTTTACCAGAAAGTCGGCGAAGTTCTCAAAAAGTCGCCCGGTCAGCGGCATGCCGTCTTCTTTTTCGATATGGACAGGCTGAAGCCCATCAACGACAACCTAGGCTCAGGACTCATTAATTGAGATAAAAAATAACGGAGGCAGCGAGGCATATGGCCGAGAAGAACGTGTGAGCGCATCGGTCATAGCGCATGGCAATTCTGCGCCAGTCCTTGAGCCGACCAAA
>NZ_VUMH01000028.1 GCF_009696265.1 Desulfovibrio porci | reverse complement strand
AGGGACGCCGGCCTGAACCCGGTGATGCACTACCTGAGCTATGGCCGGGGTGAGGGCCTCACCATTCAGGATGCCCAGCACGGCGCCGTCACCAGGGCGCTTACGACGGGGATCGACAATCTGGTGGGCACCACGGGCACTCCCACGGTGGATGCCGCCGGCAATCTGGTGGTCAACTCCAATTATGACGACTACTTCACCGCTGAGACCGGCACGCTGCAGAGCGCCGATGTCATTGACGGTCTGGGCGGCGTGGACACGCTTTACGCCCGCCTGAACACCTCCGAGGCTCCCGAGACGGGTGAGGCTCTCGAACCCACCATCAAAAATGTGGAATATGTGCTCTTCCAGGCCCAGGTGCCGGCCGGCCCGGCCGCCGGCGGCGTGGTGCCTGTTACGGCCTACATTGACGCGGACCGCATCTGGCTGGCCGACGGCGAGGTGCTGACCCTGGGCTCGGTCAACAGCCGCGCGGCTCTGAGCATTGAGGACGTGCGCCACAATTCCCACGAAACCGCCATTCGCTTCGCGGATGCGGACCCCGGGGTGGATTTTGACGTCTTCTTCGACTCGCAGCATCTGACTTCCGCGGCGAGCAACACGGCCGGCACCCTGAACATTGAGATCGTGGACGTGCGCGGCGCCCAGGTCAGCAATCAGCCGCTGGAAAACAACCCCTTCGACAAGTTCACCTTCCAGTATACCGACAACGCCGGCGCCACGAAGCTCATCGAGCTTGAGGTGGGCGCGGTCAAGGGCAACGCCAGCTACACCGATCTGGTGAACGCGTTCAATACCGCCCTGGAGGCGGCGGGCGTGGACTCCTTCATCACCGCCAGCCTCGGCAGCAAATTCTCCGCGAGCGCCACTGTCGGCACCACCACCTATACCACGGACATGGGCAAGTATGTGGTGCTGACCTCTTCCTCCGGCACCATTGCCACCAACAACCCCGACGGCACGCCCATCCCGGGTACCGGCTGGGGTGTGACCTCCGGCACGGTGCCCGCCACTGGCGGCATCGTGTGGGGCGCCGGCAGCGTGGCGACCACGAGCTGCCCGCTGATCTCCACTGTGGTGGAGCTGGACAACGTGGGCCGCGTGCAATGGGACGACGCCTCTCCCGACTGCCTGCCCAACGACATCATCTACGGCTCCCGGGCGGGGGATCTGGAAATCGGCTCCATGTCCCTGCGCAGCGGCGTGGAACGCTTTGACGTGAAGGTGGACAGGGGGTCGTGGCTTTCCAGCCTGTTCTCCACCAATCAGGAGCTGCGCATGGTCACCGTGGAAGCCAGGGACATTGACGGCGACGGCAAGTCCGGCGGGCAGCTCTACATCGGCGACTGGGCGGGCCGGGGCGATCAGCTTGGCGACGACACTCAGCTGACCTGGACCGACGCGGCCAAACTGCTCTCGGCCACTGGCGCGGGGACCGGCGACCCCTCCGGTCTCAATGACGTGGCCGTGTTCGACGCCAGCGACTACGCCGGCGCCATCAACATTGCGGCCGAGATTACCGCGGCTTCCTATGACAAGTATCTCAAGTCCGTGGACGGCGCGAAGGACATTGACAAGATGTACGCGCCCCATGCCGGCTATCAGGGGCAGTTCGCCTACATCACCGGCCAGGCTGACGACGTTGTCAACATGACGGTCAATGGCTCCATTGCGGCGGACGTGGACTTCAGGATGAACATTGACACCGGCGCGGGCAATGACCTGGTGGCCTTCCGTTATGCCGACATGTCCGCCAATCAGGAGAACAATCAGAAGAACCTGCAGAATGTGACCATCAAGACCGGCGAGGGCGACGACACGGTGTGGTTCTATGCCCCCGCCGCCGCCGCCGCCGCCGGCGGTTCGGTGATCATCAATACCGGCGCGGGCAATGACGTGATCTACGCCAACCAGCAGGAACTCTTCACGGGTGGCTGGGTACCGGGCACTCCGAAGACTCCGGACAATTACAACGCCGTTTTCGTGTTCAACACGAACAACCGCGAGCTGGCCACGGCGGGTCTTGCTGGCGCGACGCTGAGCAACGATCTGGCTGTGGGTCAGGATACCTTCGAGGTCACTCCCGTCGCTGACGAGTCGCTGTATGTCACGGTGACCTTCAAGGGCCACCAGGCCAGGGCGAAAATCGCCGACGTGACCGCGGCCACCACCAGCGTGACCGCCGAGCAGATCAACCACGCCATCATTGACGCCATTGCCAATGATCCCGTTCTGAAACACCTTGTTTCGGCCAAGGACGGCGCGGGGCATACGCTGCTCATCGAATCCATCATCAACGGCCAGATGACGGCGGCCGATCTGGGCATCAGCTTCGGCGCGCTGAAGAGTGACGGCACCACCGGCGCCAGCACCGTGAGCACCGGCACGTGGTACAATACCCAGTTTGCCACGAACACCGGCGGCTCGCAGCAGTATACGGGCAACGATTCCACCTCCAGCCAGGTGATTGTGGACGCCGGCGCTGGCGACGACCTTGTGGTGCTTGGTCCCAATGCCGGACGGATGGACATCATCGAATTGCGCGGCAATTTCGGCAACGACACTGTGGTGGGCTTCAGGAGCGGCGAGGACATGATCAACCTGGCCGGGTATCTGGATTCCACAAAGCCGCTCAATGCCGGCGTCCCGAGCGGGCTCGTGAACAACTCCGCCATCGTGGCGACGTTCGCCGGGCCCAAGGACACCAAATCCGGCATCTACACCCAGGCCGAGGTCGATGATCTGGTGAAAGCCGGCAGCCTCAGCCTGACCGGCGCCAATGGCGACAAGGCCGTGGCTTTCCTGCAGGCCGTCAACAAGGATGGGCAGAACGTCTATACCATCGTTCAGATGAGCACGGACGGCACCACTGACAAGGGCACGGTCATGGGCTCCATGACGCTTGACAGTGTGAACGGCGTGAAGACCTCCATTGCGAGCACCGACTTCAGGCTCGACAGCGTCATCCGTGATTCCGTCACCGGCAAGGCCTATGGCCCGGCGGACTACACCGGCACCTCCCTTGAGGGCACCTTCTTTGCGGATACCTTCAATGACGTGAACAGCGCCACGCTGGGCACTGTCACGGCTATTGACGGCAAGGAGGGCGACGACACGTTCAACATTACCGGCGACCTCGGTGCTACCATCTCGCTGGAGGGCGGCGAAGGGAACGACACGTTCAATGTCAAGTCCGCCGCGCCCATCAATGGCGGAACCATTGACGGCGGCGCGGGCTTTGACACGCTGACCGTCGACAAGATGTTGACGGGTAATGCTACTCTGACCGCTCTGAACAATGTGGAAAATGCCACGTTTAACAATACCGGCACCGTGACTATCACCAACATGGCGACCGCTGACAATGCCAGCACCCTGACGGCCGCTAACACGGTCACCAGCCTGACCATTAACACCTTGAAAGCGGATGTTGCCACGACCATTGACGGCTCCCTGGTTGCGGGCGCCGTTACTGTGAATGCCTCGACCTCCACCGCGGCCGTGACGCTGAAGGGCGGTACGACGGGCGCTGCCAACCTCACCGGCGGCGCTGGCAATGACACCATCATCACCACCGGCACTGGCACAAGCGACATCACGAGCGGCAAGGGGGATGATACCATCCAGCTGGGCTCCACCGGCAAGGATACGGTCAAGTTCGCTGCCAATCTGGCCGCCAACGGCCATGACACCATCACCGGCTTTGAAGCCGGCACCGGCAAGGATGTCTTGGATATAGCTGCCTTTACTGCTAAGACGAATATGGCGACCAAGGTGGATGGATCTGCCAACGACCTTACTATCGGCGATGCCACAACAAACAACATCGGCGTGCTGTACAATGTGGCCGGCGGCGTGCTGACCGCCGACAAGGTTGTGACTAGTGGCACGACGGCCAATGGCGAAGTGATCATTGATGCTGGCAAAAAGGCCGTGGTTATGGTCACGGCCGATTCTGCCGGCGCAGCCGCCACCTACAACATGTACTATGTCACCGGCGACGCGACAGCGCCCACCGTCGAACTGGTGGGCACCGTCACCACGGATGCCGCGTTTGACGCGGGCAACTTCGCCTAAACCCTGATACCTTCCCTTCCGCTCCCCTCTTCCGTGGGGAGCGGAAAGGGAGACGGGCG
>NZ_VUMH01000027.1 GCF_009696265.1 Desulfovibrio porci | reverse complement strand
GAAAAGAACAGCGAACTTGCCGGTCTGGACGCATCGCTACAACTTTGTGCGTCCGCATACGGCTCTTGGCAGAAAACCTCCAGCCTCAAGGCTGAGCGGAGGGTGAACAACGTGTTGACACTCTACATCTACATGGATCAGAAACTGCTGGACCTGTTCAGGAAATACGGAGCGAAAAAACGCCTCTATCTGGTGACGCAGTTCAATCATCCGCGCGAACTGAGCCCGCAGGCCCAACGCGCTCTGGACGCCCTGCAGGACTGCGGCGTCACGGTGCGCAACCAGACCGTGCTGCTGAAGGGCGTCAACGACCACGGCCCGACGCTGGGGACGCTGCTGAAGGAACTGGTGCGCAGGGGCGTCGTGCCCTATTACATTTTCCAGTGCCGCCCTGTAACCGGGGTCCAAAACAACTTTCAGGTGCCCATGGCGCGCGCTTACGCCGTGACGGAAGAAGCCAAGAGTCTGCAAAACGGTCTGGGTAAAACTTTCCGTTACGTGCTTTCGCATGAGACGGGCAAGATTGAGATACTCGGCCCTTCCGGCGGCCGCTGGCTCTTCAAGTACCATCAGGCCAAAGCGCCGGAAGATCAGGGCCGCCTGTTCAGTGTGGCGCTGCGCCCGGACCAGTGCTGGCTGAGCGGAGAGGACGTGCGGGGCGTGTCGCGGGAAGGCGCCGATGGTCCGGGAGAAACCGCCGCCTGAAACATCCCGCGGGGTTTCGGCTCCCGGCCGCCCTCCCCATAACCGCAATCCGGCCCCGGGCATACTGCCCGGGGCCGTTTTTTGCGCCTACAGCCTCCGCATGGCTGTTTATCATCCTGTTTATTGCCGCACGGCTGAAAAAAGTCTTTTTGATATGCTTTCAGACTGGACCTTACCGAATTTCGTGAGTAGTCTGTCCGGGCCATATATCGTTTATTCTTCAGCAGCAGTGAACACAAGAGGAAGCCCGGGTGGGCAAAGGCATCTCACCGGTTCGGGCCCATGTCACTCGCCGTGTGCAACTCGGATCCCTGTTTAAAGCCGCTTTCAGCTGCGGAGGCGGCGGCGCACGGCAACACCTTCAGCCAGCATCAGAGAGGAGTATCCGGGAAATGCGTATGAGCGACTTCTCCATCCGCATGAAGATCCTGTGCGGAGCACTGAGTCTTGTGTTCATTACCGCCGTTTTCGGCCTGCTCGCCTACATCTTCATAGCCAAAGTGGCTTCAGCCACCTTCAGCATCACCGATCACTACGCCAAGGCCGTACAGTACGCCACCGGCGTGGAACGCATGTCGTTGTGGACCGTGCTGGAAGAGAAAAACTATCTGCTGAAGAAAGACGACGCCAGCCGACAGCGCGTGGAAGACCGCCTGCAACAGTTATTCCGTGAACTGGACAAGGTGGATGCGCTCGGCAAGCAGTTCAATGACACGGCCCTGCTGGAGCGTGCGCGCAAAGCGCGCCAGGAAGCCCAGCTTTACATGGAAAAATTCCGGGTGGGCGTGGAGTCGCTCAAGGCCAACAAGTCCGCCGAGGAAGCCATGATCAACAACGGCCGCCGGGTGGAGCAGGCCGCATCCCGCTTCATGCAGTTGCAGGTGGACGCGTATACCAGGATACAGGGGCAGGACGTGGCGGCGTCCATGCTGGACGAATATGTCCAGCGCTACATCATTACGTCCAATATCTATACGCTGGCTCTGGAAATCATGCGCGCGGAAAAAGAGGAAATTTCCCGCAAGGACCGCTCCCACTACAAGAACATGCTTGAGATGCTGCCCCGTCTGTTCGCTTTGTACGATGCGCTGGAAAAGATCACCGTGGACAAAGAGCAGCTCCAGCTCATTGCCGGAGCCCGCGAGGCCACGCGCAAATACGAACAGGCCGCGGCCGGCTGGATCAGCAATGACGATGCCCTCAACGGCATTCTGGCCGAAATGAACGCCATGGGCAACGCCGTGATCCAGGAGGCGCAGCAGGCTGAAGAAACCGGCTTCAAACAGGCGGATGCGGCGCGCACGGTTTCCATTGAACTGATCGACGATTCCAACAAAATCATCCTCGCCGTGGGCGTTGTGGCTCTGGTCTTCGGCTTCGTGGTGGCCTTCCTGCTGGCAGCCATGATCAGCAATCCCATGAAAAAGGGCGTACGCTACGCCACAGCCGTGGCCGGAGGGGATTTTTCCCAGACGCTGGATGTGCACCAGAAGGATGAGATCGGCGTCCTGGCCGACGCCCTGCGCAGCATGGTGGGCACGTTGCAGGAGCGCATCGCCGAGGCCGACAGGCAGGGCAGCGCCGCCAGTGAACAGGCCCGCAAGGCCAATGAAGCCATGCATGAGGCCGAAATGGCCGGGCGCGACGCCAAAGCCAAAGCCGAAAATATGCTGGCCGCCGCCCGGAAGCTGGAAGAAGTGGCCGACGTAGTCGCCACCGCCTCTTCGGAGCTGCTCACCCATATTGAATATTCCGAGAACGGCGCGTCCGAACAGGCCGGGCGGGTCACGGAAACCGTGACCGCCATGGAAGAGATGACCTCGACCATTGATGAGGTGGTTAAAAGCGCCAGTCTGGCCGCCGATGTTTCGGCCCAGACCCGCGACAAGGCCACCGGCGGCGAGACCGTGGTGCGCAAGGCGGTGGACAGCATTACCGATGTGCAGCGGCAGTCCATGAAAATTAAGGAAGACATGGGTATCCTGTCCGAGCACGCGCAGTCCATCAACCAGATCATGAGCGTCATTTCGGATATCGCCGATCAGACCAATCTGCTGGCCCTGAATGCCGCCATTGAAGCGGCCCGCGCTGGTGAGGCCGGGCGCGGCTTTGCCGTGGTGGCTGACGAAGTGCGCAAACTGGCTGAAAAAACCATGGCTTCCACCGCCGACGTGGACAAGGCCATTCGCGGCATCCAGCAGAGCGTATCCATGAATATCGAACAGGTGGACAAGGCCGTGCAGACCATCAGCGAGGCCACGCGGTACGCTAACGACTCCGGCTCGGCTCTGGACGAAATTGTCTCCATGGTGGACAGCTCCGCCGAACAGGTGCAGGCCATCGCCCAGGCCAGTGACGCCCAGTCCCATTCCTGTGAGCGGGTCAGCCATTCCGTCAAGGAAGTCAGCAGCATCGCCGAAGAAACCGCCGACTCCATGCGCAAGGCCGCCACGGCGGTTTCAGAGCTTTCCGAGCAGGCCCGCGTTCTGAGCGAGCTGATCAAAGAGATGCAACAGGGGTAACCGGCAAAGCTTATACGCTGAAAAGCCCCCCATCATGGTGATCACGATGGGGGGCTTTTTGCGTCAATACACCGGACTGCCGGAGACGGGAGGGCCCACCGCGCGCCAGATGTTCCCGCCCTGGGGAAGAGTTTGGACGGCATTGCACGGGAAGTCAGGCTACGCGCGGGCGGCGCAATAATATAACTTCGTGCGATAATCGGTATACTGTCGCTTGTTTCAAGGCGGCCTTTTTACCATTCGTTCCACTACGCCGTTTCGGATGTAAAATATGCGGCTGCAGCCTTCCGGGTCGCCATCAGCCTGCGCCCTGTCCAAAATCGGCCATACATACAGTGTGATGATTCTCCCGTCAGCGGCAGTCTGTACTTTAACCGTATGCCTGTAGTGAAGAATGCCTTCCCGCTTCAGTTCCGCGCGTACAAGATTTTCGGCCTCGCGGATTGTCGTCATAGTACTGGGAATATCCTCGTCAAGTTCAAAAATAATCGTACCCGACAGAGGAATTTCCTCCGCTCCAGGTGGCAGAATTCGGACGCGCTCGAAGGCCGTCACGGCTGTGCCGTTGACAGTCAGCGCGCAGAACAGAATCGGAACTGTGAGCAGTCGCCCGCGCATGCGCCCTCGGCCGGATAAAAATATATATTAACGCCGAAAATAGGACAGAATTTCACGGAGATCATCAGCAAAAAGCGAAAGATATTCAAAAATGCTCTGCTTTCGCAACAGCAGTCCCGTCATATCCGCCAGCTTCCCGGCATCCACTTCCGGCGGCGAAAACGGCAACGCGCCGGAACCGCCCGGCAACGGCGCCTCGCCGCTGCCCCTGATGAGTCCGAACGAAGCCTGGGCGCGATCAATAAAATCCTGCGGCACTCTGTTGTCCTCGGCCAGGGGGACGCCGGGCTGCGGGCGCATATCCGGCTCACGATAATCCACAATGATTTTGAGCTTGTCTTTCTTGGTCAAAAAAATCATCCGGTAGGCAAGGCTTCCGCGACTCCAGGGTCCGGAATCATGCGGATCAAACCAGGGATCGTTCTCGGCCGAGGGCACTACAACGGTACCCGTGCCCTCCAGATCGTCATACCGCAGGTTGACATGGTGCAGGCCCACCGTGCCGGTAACGGCATTCGAGGCCCAGAAAAGCGTTCCCGAAGTAAACGCCATGATGGCAATCACCCGTGCGGGCGGGTACGTCGCATCTCCTGTGCCGTTGGCATACAGACCATACCACGCCTCAGCCGGGCAGCTTTTCATGATTCTGGCGCTCAGTTTGGGGAAAATTCTGGCTCGGCGCGCGTCAAGCAACTGAAAATCTTCACGGCAACGCACGGCCAGGGCGGGCGCGTAAGCTGAAATCAACATGTCATCCGCCGCGACGACGCGTCGATTTTTGGCCAGCTTATAAATAAGGACGGCCAGACACACGAGTGGGACCAGCAAAATGAGCACGAGTCGCGCCATACAGCCTCCTTACAGCTGAGGATGAGGAATGTGCTCTCGACCTGCCTGGAAAGCGGACAGATGTCAAGAGAAGCAAAATCCCCATATAAAAGGAACAAGAAGCGAGGGACAGTTCAGCACAGGGGTGTTTTCAAAAAGAGCGGAAGATCAAGGCGGGATAAGGGCTATCGGGATGCATATGATATTGGCCCAGGCGTTAAGCGCCGCGGCCCTGCGGAGGCTTC
>NZ_VUMH01000026.1:2500-5601 GCF_009696265.1 Desulfovibrio porci | reverse complement strand
TGCGGCGCGGGAAGCGGCGTCTGAAGGCAGTATGGGGGGGCATCGTGGAGAATCCACGCAACGGCTGTCGGCATCCGGAGGTCTGACGCGGGCCGGCATTTCATACAAAAGGAAAGGCCCTTCGCGCTGGGAGCGGCGAAGGGCCTTTCGAGCGATTTTTGGCAGCGGCCTACTTTCCCACATGACGTTATGCAGTATCATCGGCGAGGAAGAGCTTAACTACCGAGTTCGGAATGGGATCGGGTGTACCCTCTTCTCTATGGCTGCCAAAAAATTTTCAAAATATAATTGACAGGGAAGGAAGGAGTTTTCTTCAAAAACAAGACGCACGGGCTATTAGTACTGGTCAGCTCCACGCCTCGCGGCGCTTCCACCTCCAGCCTATCGACGAGGTAGTCTACCTCGGCCCTTCAGGACTTGCGTCAGGGAGAACTTATCTTAAGGCAGGCTTCCCGCTTAGATGCTTTCAGCGGTTATCCCTTCCGCACATAGCTACCCTGCTATGCCGTTGGCACGACAACAGGTCCACCAGGGGTGCGTCCATCCCGGTCCTCTCGTACTAGGGACAGGCCCTTTCAATTCTCCTACGCCCACAGAAGATAGGGACCAAACTGTCTCACGACGTTTTAAACCCAGCTCGCGTACCACTTTAAACGGCGAACAGCCGTACCCTTGGGACCTGCTTCAGCCCCAGGATGTGATGAGCCGACATCGAGGTGCCAAACCGCATCGTCGATGTGAACTCTTGGATGCGATCAGCCTGTTATCCCCGGCGTACCTTTTATCCAATGAGCGATGGCCCTTCCATTCGGGACCACCGGATCACTAACACCTACTTTCGTACCTGCTCGAGATGTCTCTCTTGCAGTCAAGCTCCCTTTTGCGTTTGCACTCGACGGCTGGTTTCCAATCAGCCTGAGGGAACCTTTGCATGCCTCCGTTACTTTTTAGGAGGCGACCGCCCCAGTCAAACTACCCACCAGACACTGTTCCCGTGCCGGATCACGGCGACGGGTTAGGGACCTGAAAAAACAAGGGTGGTATTTCAACAATGGCTCCCCCCATACTGGCGTACAGGGTTCACAGCCTCCCACCTATCCTACACATGCAGGTTCAAATCCCAATGTCAAGCTATAGTAAAGGTGCACAGGGTCTTTCCGTCTTTCTGCGGGTACACGGCATTTTCACCGCGACTTCAATTTCACCGAGTCTCTGGCCGAGACAGTGTGGAGATCGTTACGCCATTCGTGCAGGTCGGAACTTACCCGACAAGGAATTTCGCTACCTTAGGACCGTTATAGTTACGGCCGCCGTTTACCGGGGCTTCAATTCGGAGCTTCGCTTGCGCTGACCCCTCCTTTTAACCTTCCGGCACCGGGCAGGCGTCAGTCCGTATACGTCGTCTTTACGACTTCGCACAGACCTATGTTTTTAGTAAACAGTCGCCACCACCATTTCTCTGCGGCTCCCTCAGGCTCAACAAGTGAATCGCTTCACCCAAAGGAGCACCCCTTCTTCCGAAGGTACGGGGTTATTTTGCCGAGTTCCTTGGCCAGAGTTCTCTCGAGCGCCTTGGATTATTCATCCCACCCACCTGAGTTGGTTTCCGGTACGGTTTGTGTGTCCTATACTTAGAAGCTTTTCTTGGCAGCATAGACTCAGCGACTTCAGGGCTTGCGCCCACGGATTCGCGTCTCAGCATAAAGGAAAGCGGATTTGCCTGCTCTCCATGCCTACTCGCTTGCACCGGGTAATCCAACACCCGGATCGCCTATCTTCCTGCGTCCCTCCTTCGCGCGAACACACAAGTACGTGAATATTAACACGTTTCCCATCAGCTACGCCTTTCAGCCTTGCCTTAGGGGCCGACTAACCCTGGGAAGATTACCTTTACCCAGGAAACCTTGGGTTTACGGCGAACGGGTTTTTCACCCGTTTTATCGTTACTCATGTCAGCATAATCACTTCTCCACAGTCCAGCATGCTTTACAACACACCTTCAGCCCGTGAAGAACGCTCCCCTACCAGACCGCATACGCGGAATTCAAAGCTTCGGTAATATGCTTAGCCCCGTTACATTTTCGGCGCAACGTCATTAGACCAGTGAGCTATTACGCTTTCTTTAAACGATGGCTGCTTCTAAGCCAACGTCCTGGGTGTCTCTACAACGTCACCACCTTAACCACTGAGCATATATTTGGAGACCTTAGCTGTTGATCTGGGCTCTTACCCTCTCGACAATGGACCTTAGCACCCACTGTCTGACTCCCGTGGTACATCTGACCGGCATTCTGAGTTTGAAAGAGTTTGGTAATCTGGTAGGACCCCTAGCTCTGTCAGTGCTTTACCTCCGGTAGACAATCCACGAGGCTATACCTCAATATATTTCGGGGAGAACCAGCTATCACCGGGTTTGATTGGCCTTTCACCCCTATCCACAAGTCATCCGGAACGTTTTCAGCCGTTGACGGTTCGGTCCTCCACAAGGCTTTACCCTTGCTTCAACCTGCTCATGGATAGATCACCCGGTTTCGGGTCTAATCCGCACTACTAGTCGCCCTTATCAGACTCGCTTTCGCTACGGCTCCACTTTCGCTTAACCTTGCAGTACAGATTAACTCGCTGACTCATTATGCAAAAGGCACGTGGTCACGGGCATGCCCGCTCCCACAGCTTGTAAGCATCAGGTTTCAGATTCTATTTCACTCCCCTGACAGGGGTTCTTTTCACCTTTCCCTCACGGTACTGGTGCACTATCGGTCGTCGGTTAGTACTTAGCCTTGGAAGATGGTCCTCCCGGATTCCCACGGGGTTTCACGTGCCCCGCGGTACTCAGGTACCGGCTGCGTCACTTTCAGGTTCGGGTACGGGGCTGTCACCCGCTTTGGCAAAGCTTTCCAGCTTCCTTCCCCTGCCTACTCATGAATCACGTACGCCGGCCCTACAACCCCGGCTGGACGAATCCAACCGGTTTAGGCTCTTCCCCCTTCGCTCGCCGCTACTGAGGGAGTCTCGTTTGATTTCCTTTCCTTCAGGTACTGAGATGTTTCACTTCCCTGAGTTGGCATCCTGCAAGCTATGTATTCACTTGCGGACGACGG
>NZ_VUMH01000025.1 GCF_009696265.1 Desulfovibrio porci | reverse complement strand
CAGCAAGAATGTGCTTATGACGAATCCTCAACGCCGCCATGACATCTCAGATGCAGCATGGGCCTTATTGGAACCGCATCTGCCTGGGCAAAGTGGGCAATGGGGAGGCATCGCAAAGGATAATCGCTTCTTCATCAATGCCGTATTCTGGATATTGCGTGCTGGCGCGCCGTGGCGAGATTTGCCGCCGGAATATGATAAATGGGGAACCGTTCACCAACGTTTTATTCGGTGGCGAGACAAGCGAATATGGGAAAACCTCCTTGAAGTGTTGATTGATGATCCGGATTTTGAATGGTTGATGATTGATGCCAGTCATTGCAAAGTCCACCCCCACGCGGCGGGAGCCAAGGGGGCAACTAGGGCATGGGCCGCACAAAAAGGGGCACAACAGCAAAATACACCTTGCCGTGGATGCGCATGGTATGCCGGTCAGAGTTGCTGTTACAGCGGGTACCACAGCGGATTGCACACAAGCCATAGCCTTGATTGACGGCATTGCCGCTCAATTCTTGTTAGCGGATCATGGATATGACAGTAATGGGATTATAGATAAAGCCATTGAGGCTGGTTGCGAAATTATCATTCCGCCCAAAAAGAATCGCAAGGCACAGCGTTACTACGACAAGGCGCTTTATCATGTGCGGCACTTGGTTGAAAATGCTTTTCTTCACCTCAAACGCTGGCGCGGCATCGCCACCAATACGCAAAGATGCTCACTTCGTTTAAGGCTGCCGTACAAATCCGCTGTATAGCGATATAGTTGACGGTGTTAACTTGAACTCGTGTAGATACTATTTAGAGCTGTTGACGCATTTCATGCGTGAACAGCTCTAAATGCCTTTTCCGGTCCGGGGCACCGGGTCAGGCCATATCTGAAAGGGAAACCGATGGAGCCTGTTACGCAAGACCGCCCCCTGCCAGGGTGGCAGGGGGCGGTCTTGCGGCAAGTATGTATGGCAGGTTTTACTGCGCGGGCTGGCTCTCTCCGGCTCCGCTCTTGTCCGCGGCAGGCGCGCGCAGGGAGCCGCAGATGGGCTGAGCCGTAGCCCGGCCCGAGAAGATTTTCTCCGGCGAGGCGGCCAGGGCCTGGGGCAGCACGTCGTCCACATGATCCACAAAGACGATTTCCAGATCCCTGAGCACCTCGTCCGGCACTTCCTTGAGATCCTTTTCGTTGTCGCGGGGCATGATCACCTTTTTGATGCCGCTGCGTCGCGCGGCCAGCAGTTTTTCACGCAGGCCGCCGATGGGCAGCACCCGCCCGCGCAACGAGATCTCGCCGGTCATGGCCACATCGTTGCGCACCGGAATGCCCAGCAGGGCCGAGGTGATGGAGGTGGCCAGGGTGATGCCCGCCGACGGGCCGTCCTTGGGCGTGGCCCCGGCGGGCACGTGCACATGGATGTCCACCTTGCGGTGGAAGCGCGGGTCCAGCCCCAGCACTTCCGCGCGCGAACGCACATAGGACAGGGCGGCCTTGGCCGATTCGGTCATCACCTCGCCCAACTGGCCGGTGGTCACCACATGGCCCGCGCCGCTCATCAGGCTGGTTTCCACCAGCAGGATTTCGCCGCCGCGCTGATTGTAGGCCAGTCCGGCACAGACGCCCACCTGGGGCTCGTCCTCACGTTCCTCATGGCGGTACTTCTTGACCCCCAGAAAGCCCGGCAGGCTCTGGCGGGAAATGGACACGCACTTGTCCAGATCATCATCCTCCACCAGGCGGATGGCCGTCTTGCGGCAGAGGGCCGCGATTTCGCGCTCCAGATTGCGCACCCCGGCCTCACGCGTGTAACCGCGGATGATCTCCAGCAGGGCGTTTTCCGAAATGCGGATGTTCCCTTCCTTGAGGCCGTGCTCCTCAATCTGGCGGGGCAGAAGAAAACGCCGGGCGATGTGGCGCTTTTCCGTCTCCAGATAGCTGGAGAGTTCGATGATTTCCATGCGGTCCAGCAGGGGCACCGGAATGGTATGCAGCGAATTGGCCGTGGTGATGAAAAAAACCTTGGACAGATCGTATTCCAGGTCCAGATAATGGTCCATGAAGGTGTTGTTCTGTTCCGGGTCCAGCACTTCCAGCAGGGCCGAGGCCGGATCACCCCGGTAATCCGAGGTCATCTTGTCCACTTCGTCCAGGCAGAACAGGGGATTGTTGTATTTGACCCGCTTCAGGGACTGGATGATCTTGCCCGGCAGCGCGCCCACATAGGTGCGGCGGTGGCCCCGGATCTCGGCCTCGTCGCGCACGCCGCCCAGAGACAGGCGGATGAAGTCGCGGCCCGTGGCCCTGGCCACGGATTTGGCCAGCGAGGTCTTGCCCACGCCGGGCGGGCCCACAAAGCAGAGAATGGGGCCTTTCAGGCCGTGCGAAAGCTTCTGCACGGCCAGATATTCCAGAATGCGCTCCTTGGGCTTTTCCAGACCGTAATGGTCGCCGTCCAGAATGGCGCGGGCCTTTTCAATGTCGATGTCGATGCTTTTCAGATCGTTCCAGGGCAGGTCCAGAATCCAGTCCACATAATTGCGCACCACCGTGTACTCGGCGGCCGAGGGCGGCATGGCCCGCAGTTTCTTCACTTCGGCCAGGGCCTTCTGACGGGCCTCTTCGGGCATGTCGCGGGCCTTGAGCTTCTGCTCCAGCTCGTCCACCTCGGCCTGGGGATCGTCGTCGCGCCCCATTTCCTTGTTGATGGCCTTGATCTGCTCGTTGAGGTAATACTCGCGCTGGTTGCGCTCCATCTGGACCTTGACGCGGTTCTTGATCCGCTTTTCCACCGTGGACAGAGCCACTTCGCCCTGAAGCAGCTCATAGGTGCGCTCCAGCCGCTCGGTGACGTCGGAAAGCTCCAGAGCCTCCTGTTTCTTGCGGTAATCCACCTTGAGATGCGGCAGAATGGCGTCGGCCAGGGGGCCCGGCTCGTGCAGGGCCAGAATGGAGAGCACGGCTTCCTGCGAAATCTTCTTGTTGTTCTTGCCGTACTCTTCAAGAGCCTCGTGGGCCGCACGGACCAGGGCCTCCTTTTCTTCCGGGCGGCTCTGGCTTTCCTCCAGACGGCGCACGCCGACCACGGAGCACTGCCCGTCCTCGCGCAGGCCCTGCCAGATGGCGCGGTACAGCCCCTCGAACAACACCTTGATGGTGCCGTCGGGCAGGCGCAGCATCTGGAGAACCTTGCTGACCACGCCCACGGCGCACAGGTCGCCGGCTTCGGGTTTTTCCAGTTCCGGTTCGCTCTGGGCCACCAGAAAAATCTGTTTGCCGGAGGAGGCCTGCGCCGCCTCTATGGCTTTGATGGAGGCTTCGCGCCCCACGAAAAGCGGCATGATCGAACGCGGAAACATGACCACTTCCCGCAAGGGCATGACCGGCATTTCCCGAAAGGCTTCCACGCGCAATGCGTCAGACATAATCTCTCCCCCCGAAAGGCGTCGGCGGGCCGAACCGCATGGTCCGGCCCGCGAAAACCCGTTTCAGCGTAATGCGTCCTGATTCCCGCCCGACGTCTGCTTTCGCAGCAGGCGGGCAAAAATGCATAGTGTCGACACGCCCTAAGAAGCTTTGTCCTCGGACAAGCGCTGCTCCTCGTTCACGGCCTCGCCGCCGTCGCCGTAGAGCAGCACCGGCTCCTTGCCCTTTTCGATCACCGCCCGGTTGATCAGGCATTCCTTGACATTGGGCATGGAGGGCAGCTTGAACATGATGTCCAGCATGATCTTTTCCATGACGTTGCGCAGGCCGCGCGCGCCGGTCTTGCGCTCAATGGCCCTGGCCGCGATGGCCTTGAGGGCGTTGGGCGTGAAGCGCAGGGTCACGTTGTCCAGTTCGAAGAGCTTCTGATACTGGCGCACCAGGGCGTTCTTGGGCTCGGTGAGAATGCGCACCAGATCCGGCTCGTCCAGTTCGTCCACATGGGTGATGATGGGAATGCGGCCCACGAATTCCGGAATCAGGCCGAACTGGACCAGATCCTGCGGATGGATTTTTTCCAGCAGCTCGGCCAGGGGCATATCCTTGCTGGCCCGCACCTTGGCCCCGAAGCCCATGGAGCCGCCGCTCATGCGCGATTCCACAATCTTGTCCAGGCCCACGAAAGCGCCGCCCACGATGAACAGGATGTTGCCCGTATTCATGCGGATGAATTCCTGCTGCGGGTGCTTGCGCCCGCCCTTGGGCGGAATGTTGGCCTCGGTGCCTTCGATGATCTTCAGCAGGGCCTGCTGCACGCCTTCGCCGGACACGTCCCGGGTGATGGACGGGCCGTCGCCCTTGCGCGAAATCTTGTCGATTTCGTCAATATAAATGATGCCCTTGCCGGCGGAGTCCAGATCATAATCCGCGTTCTGGAGCAACTGGACCAGAATGTTTTCCACATCCTCGCCCACATACCCGGCTTCGGTGAGAGTGGTGGCGTCGGCAATGGCGAAGGGCACGCGCAGCACCTTGGCCAGGGTCTTGGCCAGCAGGGTCTTGCCGCTGCCCGAGGGGCCCACCAGCAGGATGTTGCTTTTTTCCAGTTCCACGTCCTGGCCCAGGGCGTCGGCGTAGAACACGCGCTTGTAGTGGTTGTGCACGGCCACGGAAAGAATTTTCTTGGCCTCGTGCTGACCGATGACGTATTCGTCCAGCCGGTCCTTGATCTCCTGCGGGGAAAGCAGACGTTCGCCGTTGTCCGGGCTTTCCAGCCGGTCGCGGACGATGATGTCGTTGCAGGCCTTGACGCAGTTGTCGCAGATGCTCGCGCCGTCCTGTACGATGAGGTTGCGCACCTCCAGCTCGCTGCGTCCGCAGAAGGAGCAGCGCAACGGTTCGTTGACCGTGGTCTTTGTGGTATTGCCCATACGTTATTCGCTCTTTTCCTGCGCCATCTCTCGGCGTGACGCCAGCACGCGGTCGATGATGCCGAGCTCTCTGGCTTCCTCAGGGGTCAAAAAGTTGTCTCGCTCCGTGGCCTTGACCACATCCTCATACGGACGCTTGGTGTTTTCCGCCAGCATGCGGTTGAGCCGCTCCTTGAGGCGGAGCACTTCGCGGGCATGGATTTCAATATCCGTGGCCTGGCCCTGAAAACCGCCCGACGGCTGGTGGATCATGATCTGACTGTTGGGCAATGCAAAACGCATGCCCGGCTCTCCGGCGGCCAGGAGAAAGGCTCCCATGCTGGCCGCCCGGCCCATGCAGACCGTGGTGACCGGCGAAGTGATGTAACGCATAGTGTCATAGATGGCCAGACCGGCCGTGACCGAGCCGCCCGGGGAATTGATGTACAGGCTGATTTCCTTTTCCGGATCTTGCGACTCCAGAAAAAGGAGCTGGGCGCAGATCAGGGAGGCAACGGCGTCGTTGACCTCGGAACCCAGGAGCACGATGCGGTCCTTGAGCAGCCGGGAATAAATATCATAGGCCCGCTCGGAGCGGCCTGTGGTTTCAATGACCATGGGAACTAAAGACATATATCTTTGCCTCGCGGTTTCCGGCCCGCGTGTGACGCTTTGGCCGTGCAAACGGGAAAAGGCTGTTGACTGCGTCAACAGCCCCGAAAATCAGGCGCGGGCCGCGGCAATGCCGCGGCTACACGACTGATTTTCGTGCCTTGCGCCAGTCGTCGGCGGGCTTGCCCGCCCGCGATTGGCGACAGTGCGAAAGGCGGCCTGAAGGCCGCCTTTTACTTACTTTGATTCTTCTTCGGACGCGGCGGGGGCCTCCGCCGGGGCCGGGGCATCGCCGTCGGCCTGAGGCGTCCCGGGCTCCACTTCCGTCACCTTGGCCTTGGCGTAAACCCTGTCCATGGCCTTGTCGGCCAACAGGCGGTCACGCAGCACAAAAATCAGACCGGAGCGCTCATAGCTCTCGCGCAGGGTCTTGAAATCCTCGCCGCTGCGCAGGCTTTCCTGATAAATATGGGTGGCGACTTCCTGATCGCTGACCTCCAGCCCTTCCTTCTTGGCGATGGAGAGCAGCAGCACCTGGATGCGCGCCAGCTCTTCGGCCTGCGGCAGCATTTCCTTGCGCAGTTCCTCGGGGCTCTTGCCCAGAGCTTCCAGGCCCTTGCCCTGACGTTCCAGGCGGGCCTTGAGATCGGTCAGCAGGGTGCGCATCTGGATGTCCAGCAGGCTTTCAGGCAGGGGAAAGTCCACCATCTTCAGCAGACGGTCCAGAATGGTCTTCTGGGCCGCACTTTTGTTCAGGTTTTCACGGCTCTGGGTATAGCTGCGGGCGATGGTCTCCTTGAGCTTGTCCACGCTCTCCAGACCCAGGCTCTTGGCCAGATCGTCGTTGAGCTCGGGCAGCTTGCGCTCCTTGACCGCATGCACCTTGATCTTCATGGTCACGGTTTTGCCTGCCAGATCCTTGGCGATGAAGTCGTCAGGAAAGCGGATTTCGCCCTCGCCTTCCTGGCCGTAGGGGATGGTTTTGACCAGAGCCTCGAAATCCTCAAGGGCCTGATGCTCGCCCAGGGCCAGATCGAAATTCTCGGCCTTGACGCCTTCCACCGGCTCGCCGTTTTCGTAAGCGGCGAAGTCGAGGCAGGCCACCTGGCCGTCCACGGCGGGAGCCGCGCCGTCCACCGGCACGAGCTGGGCGCGGTCGCGGCGGATGCGCTCAATGACGTCCGCCACTTCCTTCTCGTCGACCACCACTTTTTCCTGATCCACTTCCACACCTTCGTAAGGCGGCAGATCGAAAGCGGGCAGGACTTCGAATTCAATGCTGTAGGTATACGCCTTGCCCCGCTCCAGCACGCCGGCGCCGTCCACATTGATGCCGGACAGGGGCTGCACGCCAAGATTCTGCATCACATCGTTGATGTGCACGTTGATCAGATCCTGGCGGGCCTCTTCGTAAATCTTGTCGCGGAAGCGCTGTTCGATGACCGAGGCGGGCACCTTGCCTTTGCGGAAACCGTCCACCTGCACGGAAGTTTTATACAGGGCCACGGCGCCCATGATGGCCGCCTCGACTTCCTGCGGTTCCGTGGTGATCACGATCTTTTTCTTGACCGGCGAAAGATCTTCAGCGCTGTATTCCACGTGGGGCTCCTTTCCGCTGCTGGGGTGTTGACATGAAGGGGTGTTGACATGAAGAGGGAGAACCCGGACCCTCAGCCCTTGCGCTGGCCCAGGCCGTCATTGCTAGATAACATACTGTAATTGTTCATCGTCAGTCGCGCGCATGGGAAAGAGGCGGCTTTCGCGCCCCGTAAGCGTCATCCGCAACCGGCGGCAATCGCCCTTGATACCGTAAGTTCCGGTAAGATTCAAGACTTGATAAGCATCCGCCGCGGCATCGTCAAGCCGGCCCGCCCGGTCTTTTCACGGCGCATTTCCGGAAGCGGGGGCGCGCTCCCGCCCCTGCGCGGCCGGGCGCATGGCCCTGGTGGCGCGCGAGGACGGCCTTGCGCGCGCCCTGCGCCGCATTTCAGGCAGGGTGGACGCCGTGCGCTCCATCCGCAAGCTGTAGAGCGATTTCAAAGGTAAAACCACGCTTTTC
>NZ_VUMH01000024.1 GCF_009696265.1 Desulfovibrio porci | reverse complement strand
TCGACCGCGTGCAGTCAATTTGGCATTCTTATGGCTGTTCACCCTGTCCTCGGCTCGGTTTACTGTTGTCTGTCAACTCCAGCTTTACCGGCTTGAGGCAGGGTGAACAACCTATTGGAACATTACACCTAGAGGTAATGTTCCAATAGGTTGTTCACCCGCTGGAGTTACCACCCTACCAGAACCGACCGAGGGAGAAGGTGAACAATCTATTGGAACATTACCTCTAGTGTTCCACGGCGAAAATATTGCGATACACCACGCTCTGATCCTGACTTTTGACTTCCAGGATGATCTGGGCATTGACCATACTCAGATGTTCGGGCAGACGGGCCACCATAACCGAGCGTTTGAAGCGGCTGATGCGAAAATCGCCCACGCCGTCCGGGTCAAAGGAAAGCGGACGTTTCTGACCGTCCGCCGTTACCACAGCGGCCTGCACCGTGCCGGAAGCCAGCTTCTGATTGTCCGTATTGCGCAGGTCCAGGGCGATGCGCAGCTTGCTGCCGCGCAGCGCGCGGGCCTGTACGTTGCCCACCTTCACATAGCCGGTATCAATAGTCGGAAATTCCTCGTGACCAGGACCTTCGCCCATGGCCGCCGCGCCTTCGGGGGCCGGAACCGGGGCGGTTTCGCCGCCGGCGGCAGGGGGAGGCGTTTCCGTCTGTTCGGCGCTGGCCAGCTTGCGCAGGACCAGTTCCCGGCCCTGCACCCCTTCCTCACGCAGCAATTCCTCCAGATTTTCCAGGCGCTCGGCTGTAGCCTGGGCCGTCTGATAATCGCTTTCAAAGCGCAACACGCTTTCGCGCAGCGCCGTGTTTTCTTGCCAAAGCCGCCAGGCCTGCCAGCCGAGCCCTCCACAGACCAGGGGCAGGCAGGCGAAAAAGGCCATGAGCAGAAAAAAGCGCCCACGGCGTACGCGAAAGCTGCGCCGCGGGCCGTTGTCCCGCATAAAGATAATGCAGAGCCGTTCCTGATATTTCAAGGCATGGCCCTCTGCGCGCTCTGGCGGGGCGCGGCGGCATTCCGCCCGGCCTGTCCTTGCGGCGTCTGCGCGGCCCAATCCTCGCGCTGGATGCGCCAGCTTCTGCCGTCAAAGCGCAACAGAAGCGTCTTGGTGCCCCGGTCGCTATGGCCCGCGCTGTCCGCATAGACCTGGTTCATATCAGCGCGGATCCCGCGCTTGTCCATGACCAGACGAAGGCCGGAAAGCTGCACCAGAGTGGGCTTGGTCCGCGCCCAGAGGCTTTCCTTCTGGCGGCGGATATTTTTTGCCCCCCAGCGGCCCTGCTGCACGGCGTCGTCAGTGTAAAAGGCCATGTAGTCGTCCAGACTGCCCGCCTCCCAGGCCTTGCGCCAGGCTTCCAGGTCCGCGCTCACGGCGTTGCTGACGTCCTCCAGATAATTGGCGGCCAAGCCCAGTTCGGCGGGCCTGAATTCCGAGCCTACAACACGGAAGTTTCCGTCCGCTTCCCTGTACCACCAGAGCGTACGCACGCCCTGCTCCACGCCGTCGGGCGCCGCCACGAGCTGCTCGCAACGACTCACGGCCAGGGCTCCCTGAATTTCCAGGGAAGGCGCGCGGCTGATCAGGGTCAGCCAGGGGGCGCGGAAGCGCCGTTCCAGTTCGCGTTGTGCGCTGTTGTAGGAATATCCGCGCGGCAGGCCGGGCAGGCGGTTGTAGCGCTCCTTGTCGTACAGGGCGGCGATGTCCGCCGTGGAACGCGCGGCAAAGGCAGTGTTCCAGCTTTGCACGGCCCGCTCCAGGGCGGCGCGCGTCTCCGGCGTCAGGGACAAGGCCTCAGGCTGCACGGGCTGCGCGTCAAGGGCCGGAGGCGCAACTTCGGGTTGTCCGGTCTGAACGGGCGTTACGGGCGCGGCGGGAGTGACGGGCGTCTCAGGGACCGGCGGCGGAGTCGCTTCCCGGCCGGCGTCCATGCCCGGCCTGCTGCCCCAATTGACTTCAGCGGGCGGCGGCGCGGGAGCCCTGCGGGGCACCAACGGTTCGCTGACGGCCAGCAGTTTTTCGGCCTGAGCCACAGCCGCCGGAACGGCGGGAATGCCGGACGCTGTTTTTTCACCCGGAGCTTCGGGCATGTCCAGGCGCGGCGGCAGGGGCGCTTCGGACGAGGCGTCCGTAGCCGTGGGCAGCGTGGCCGCCACCAGGCGTCCTTTCTGGAAATCGGCGCGCATGCCCACGTCGCGCGGGCTCCATTCCATGCCCACAATACGGAACTTTTTGTCCTTGCCCCGCTGCCAGTACAGACGGCGCACGCCTTCGGTGGAAAGATTGGACGCGGTGTAGAACTGCTCGGCCCAGGTCACCCAGTAGCCCGGCCCTTCCAGGGCGTGAATCTCGCGATTGTAAATCTTGATGAAGCCGAGCGCCTTGAACAGGCGCTCCTTGTTCTGGCGGAAAGCCGAGAAACTTTCAGTAGCCTTGGAATAGGCATCGGGATCGTAGTAATCGAACATCTTGCGCGAGCGCGCGGCCCAGGCGTTGCTCCAGGCGTGCATCAGGCGGCGCAGCTCGCGCGCCGTGCCGTTGTCCGGCTGGGGAACCTTGCTCTCGTCCAGTTGCTCGGCCAGGACCACCGCCGTGCCGGGCGTGAGCTGCGGCCCCACGGTGTCGATCTCTTTCAGGCCGATGGCCACGCAGCCGCGCGTAGGCACCAGACCGAAGCCCTTGCTGTGGATCCAGATGCCATGTCCGGTCTTGCCGCGCAGCCGGTCCACGGGGTTGGGATAATTGAGCGTATAGGCGATACCCCCGTATTCCTTGAAATCCAGGCCGCTGGCGATTTTGTATTCCACAAAATAGATGCCCTCGGGCGTGCGCAGGTCGTTGAGCTCCTGTTTGTCGCCCGCCAGCTGCCCAGTGACGCAGGGAAAAGAATACTTGAGCTTGAGGGGACTTTTTTTCTCGAAAAAGAGGAAGGTCTGGCGGTTTTTATCCACCGCCACCAGATGGGAAGGCAGCCCTTCGTTATACAGATTGGCCCGCCAGTTCTCGGCCCGCGCGGGCGCGACAGCGGCCTGGATGACGGCGACCATCAGGAACAGCGCCAAGCCCGCCGACAGAAGCCTGCATGCGGACGCACGAAGAGACGCCGCCACAGCGGCGCTGCAAGGGAACCCGGTTCCGGCTTCAGCGGGCCAGTTCAACCAGCTCCTTGCGGGTGAAAAGCGCCAGCAGGCCATAGCCCGCTTCCCGCAGCTTTTCACGTCCCCCCTCCTCCCTGTCCAGGATGGCGCAGACAGCGGCAATGGACAAACCGGCCGCACGCACTCTGTCACAGGCCTTGAGCAGCGAACCGCCGGTGGTGACCACATCCTCCAGCATGGCGACGGAATCGCCGGAGCTGAAATTGCCGAGCCCCTCCACAAACTGTCCGGTGCCGTGGCCCTTGGCCTCCTTGCGCACCAGCAACCCGTGCAGCGGCCGTCCCTGCTCATGTGAAATGACCGTGGTGGCCGAAACCAGCGGGTCAGCGCCCATGGTCATGCCGCCCACGCCCTTGATCTTCAGCTCTTTCAGCATATCGTTGAACAGCGTGCCGATGAGCCAGGCCCCTTCGGCGTGCAGGGCCGTCACCCTGCAGTCAAAATAGTAATCGCTCCTGCGGCCGGAAGCCAACACAAAATCCCCCTCCCGGTAGGATTTTTCCACCAGCAGACGGGCCAGACGACGCTTGAGTTCCAGCATGGCGATTGCTCCAGGCTCAGTTTTCCGCCGCGTCGGCGCTGAAGACGCGCGCGAAAATGGCGTCCTCGTGTTGCAGATAATAAGCTGGATCAAACAATTCCGCCAGAGCCGCTTCACCCAGACGGGCGCGCATGTCCGCGTCCTCCCGCACCAGGTCGGGGAAGGGACGGCGCGATTCCCAGCTTTGCATGGCCAGGCGCTGCACCGCTTCATACGCCTGTTGGCGGGGCAGTCCAGCGGCGATGAGGCCGGTGAGCACGCGCTGCGAGAAATACAGGCCGAAGGAGCGCTCCATATTCTCGCGCATGCGCTCGGGCTTGACCACCAGGCCTTCCAGCAGGCGGGCCAGACGGGTCAGCACGTAGTCGGCCAGGATGGTGGAATCGGGCATGATCACCCGCTCCACCGAGGAATGGCTGATGTCGCGCTCATGCCAGAGGGCCTGGTCTTCCAGGGCGGCCAGGGCGTTGGAGCGCAGCAGGCGCGACAGGCCGCTCATATTTTCGGCGGAAATGGGATTCTTTTTGTGCGGCATGGCCGAGGACCCCTTCTGGCCCTTGGCGAAGCCTTCCTCCACTTCCAGCACTTCTGTGCGCTGGAGATGGCGCAGCTCCACACAGAGCCGCTCCACGCCGCCGGCCATGACGGCCAGGGAGGTGAAGAAGTGGGCGTAGCGGTCGCGCTGGATGATCTGGGTGGAGTGCGGGTCCACCTTGAGGCCCAGGCGGCCGAGCGCCTTTTGCTCCAGCTCAGGCGAGAGAAAGGCGTAGGTGCCTACCGCGCCGGAAATCTTGCCCACGCGCACGCTTTCCAGCCCGGCTTCCACCCGCTTGAGGTGGCGCGCGAATTCCGCGTGGAAACCGGCCATCTTCAGGCCGAAGCTGGTGGGCTCGGCGTGGATGCCGTGCGTGCGGCCCATGCAGAGCACGCCCTTGTGACGGCGGGCCAGGCCTTCCAGCGTTTGCAGCAGGGCGCGCAGATCCTTGAGGATCAACTCCCCGGCCTGAACCAGCAGCAGGGCGTTGGCCGTGTCCACAATGTCCGAAGAGGTGCAGCCCAGATGGATAAAGCGGGCCTCGGGCCCCACCTTTTCCTCCAGCGATGTCAGGAAGGCGATGACGTCGTGGCGCGTGGTTTCCTCAATGGTCAGGATGCGCTCCACGTCGATGTCCGCCTTGTCGCGGATCGTTTTCACGGCCTCGGCCGGGATGCGGCCCAGTTCGGCCCAGGCCTCGCACACGGCCACTTCCACCGCGAGCCAGGCCCGATAACGGTTTTCCAGGGTCCAGATCCGACCCATTTCCGGCCGGGTGTAGCGTTCGATCATGACTTCCTCGTGGACGTATGCCGCAATAGTTAGGATGCCGCCGGGGCGCTTTTGGCCTTGGCGGCCTTGGACGGAGGCGTGGCTCTGGCTGCGGGCTTTTCCGCGGGGGCGCTCTTTTCCGCCGGAGCGGACGCGGCCTTGGGCGCTTCCGCCGCTGCGGACTTGGCTTCCCCGGCGGGGGCGGAAGACGTAGCGGCGGCGCCGTCCTCGCTGATGCCCTTGCGGTAGCCGTAATCGCTTACATACCAGCCGCCGCCCTTGAGCACAAAGGACGTCTGCGAAATGATCCGGGACGAGGGCGTGCCGCACTCGGGACAGGGTTCCTGCCCGTGCGCTTCCGACGCCTTGACCCATTCCTCAAACACGCGCTGACACTTGGGGCATTGGTATTCGTAAATAGGCATGATAACGCCACTAAAAGACCGTCCCGCGCCAGCGGAGCAGCCTTACTGTTGATGGAAGCGTCCTTCCGGGCCGGACGCGAAGGCCCACGGCGCACGCCGTGCGGATATGCACCCTCCAGATACGGCTTTTCCGTCGTCCGTCAAGAGGCCGCCCCTGTCAGCGCGGGATCAGGCGAAACACGAACCGGAAAAGCCCGCGCCGCAACGCGTCGTTGAGACAACGGGCAGGACGGCGCAGGAGCGGCGGACTAGGCCTTGGCGGCCTTGGCTTCACGCACGCGCTGTTTCAGGCGCTCAGCGCGGCGTTGACGGCGACGGTCCAGTTCTTTTTTCCGTTCGATCTTCTTATGTGCCATGATAGTTCCTCCGACAAATTTCATATGTTTAAGGGGTAATCTTTAGACCTTTTCCGCCGTAAAGTCCAGCCCCGGCCATTTACGCTTAAAACGATCGCATGAGGAAAATCCATTGTCCCTCCGGGCGGGCCACGCTACGGCGCGTCAAAAAAGCCGCTGACGCCGCTCGTCTCGCATATCTCACAGGGGGCGAAGCCGTGCCCGGCCAGAATCTCGTCAACCAAGGGCCGCAACGCTCCGGGCGGGCGCGTGACCTGGAGCAGAGGCGCGGGCCTGAGCCGCAGGCGGAAGTCCCCCAACGCGGACGCGTCTGCGTCGTCATCCGGCGCGGGCAGTTGCGCCAGGGCGGCTTCGGCTCGTGCCAGCCGCGCCAGCAGGGCGGCGTCGGGCGCAAGACCGTAGGCCAGACGGGTCAGCAAACAGGGCCGGGCCTTCTGTTCCGGCCTGTCCAGGCCAGTGGACGCGGCCAGCGCGCGGATGGCGGGCTTGCCCAGCCCGGCTTCAGCCAGGGGGGAACGCACCCACGCCTCGGCCAGTGCCCGCAGGCCGGGCCGGAACGCGCGCAGATCGTCCGCATTGCTGCCGTCGCAGAGCAGACGGTCGCTGCCTTCCCCCGCGCGCCGCTCCCGCAGAACCTCACGCAGGGCGGCAATCAGCCCCTTTTTGCAGCCGTAGCAACGCTCGCGGCTGTTGATCGACACCTCCGGCAGGGACAATGGATCAAAATCCAGCGTCAGCAGCGGCAAACCGTTGTCTCTGGCCCACTGCGCGGCCCGCGCGCTTTCCTCCGGCGGGATGTGCGGCCCGCGCGCGTGCAGGGCCAGCACGTCGCAACCGCAGAGGCGGGCCGCGTGGCAGAGAAAACGGCTGTCCAGACCGCCGGAAAAGGCCACGGCCAGCGGCGGCAGACCGCGCAGCGCTCTGACGAACCCGCCGGGCAGGGCCGCAGCCGGACCGCCTACCACGTCAGTCGGACCTTGGCACCCTGAGCGGCCATATATTCTTTGCACTGGCGGATGCTGTATTCCCCGTAATGCACAATGGAGGCGATCAGGGCCGCCGACGCGCCGCCCGCGCTCACGGCTTCGTACATGTGCCGGGGCTCGCCCGCGCCGCCCGAGGCGATGACCGGAATAGACACGGCGTCGGCAATGGCGCGGGTCAACTTGAGTTCATAGCCGTCCTTGGTGCCGTCGGCATCGATGGAATTGACGCAAAGCTCGCCCGCGCCCAGGTCCTGACAACGCCGGGCCCAGGCCAGAGCGTCCAGGCCCATGCGTGTGCGCCCGCCGTGGATCACGATCTCATAGCCCGAGGGGACGGCCTCGCTCACGGGCACGGCCAGCACATCCATGCCCACCACAATGGCCTGCGAGCCGAAAGCGTCCGCGCCCTCGCTGATGATCCGGGGATTCTTCACCGCCGCCGAGTTGACCGAGACTTTCTCCGCCCCTGCCAGCAGCACGGCGCGCATATCCGCCACAGTGGCGATGCCGCCGCCCACGCTGAAGGGGATGAAAATCTGTTCGGCCACACGCTCCACCACGTCCAGAAAAATGCCGCGCGCCTCGGCCGAGGCCGTGATATCGTAAAAGACGATTTCGTCGGCCCCTTCCTCATAGTAACGGCGGGCGCTGGCCACCGGATCGCCGATATCCTCGTTGCCCGCGAATTTGACGCCCTTGGTCAGCCGCCCGTTGCGCACGTCCAGACAGGGGATCACCCGTTTACTGAGCATGGCGCGCCTCCCGGCAGTAGTCGTAAAAATTGCGCAACAGGGCCAGACCAGGCCGTCCGCTTTTTTCCGGGTGGAACTGGGCGGCCCAGAGGCCCTCGCGCCCGTAGAGGGAGCAGAACTCCCGGCCGTAGACCGTGGTGGCGAGGACAAGGGCGGGGTCCGGCTCCACATAATAACTGTGCACAAAATAAAATTCCGCCGTGGGCTCCACACCTTCCAGCAGACGGCAGGGCGCAACGGCGCGCAGGCTGTTCCAGCCCATGTGCGGCACGGGCGCAGGGCTGCCGTCCTCCTGCCGCAGGCCGTCCTCGAAACGGCGGCAGACGCCGGGCGCCAGCCCCAGGGTGGGCGTGTCGTTTTCCTCACTGCGCTCCAGCAGAATCTGGCAGCCCAGACAGATGCCCAGCAGGGGCTGCCCCACGTCCACGGCGCGGCGCAGGGCCGCGTCCTGCCCGGCCTCGCCCAGGGCGCGCATGGCCTGCCCCGCCGCGCCCACGCCGGGAAAAATAATGCCCTGCGCGCTTTCCAGCAGCGCCGGGTCCGCCGTGACGGTACAGGGAATGCCCAGATGTTCCAGAGCGCGGCGCACGCTCGTCTGGTTGCCCGCCTTGTAATCCAGAATGGCCAGCATGTGTGTTCCTTGGTTGCGGTGCGGCCCGCGCAACGGCGGGCCTTGCGCGCCGAATATAGCTGTTTCGGCCCCGGCAGGCAATGTGCGGAAAGCGGGAGGAGCTTGCCCCCGCCCGGCAAACAGGCCACTGTCGGCGGTATGCCCTGACGCCGCAGGGCGCCGTGCCCGGCCGGGGATGACAATTCTGATAATCACGCTTATAATAAAAACCGTGATTATTACGGCGCGCATTTCCCGGCGTCCGCCGGGCCAGACCCACCCCAGCCACACGGGAGGCGGCCATGTATTTTCCCACCGCGGGCATTGAATGCTCCCCCTTTATTCCCTTTGCCGTGGCTCTGGGCGTTTCCTTCTTCACCTCCATGGGCGGGGTTTCCGGCGCGTTTCTGCTCCTGCCCTTTCAGATGAGCGTACTGGGCTATACCAACCCCAGCGTCAGCGCCACCAACCAGTTTTTCAACGTGCTGGCCTGTCCCGCCGGAGTCTGGCGCTACTGGCGCGAAGGCCGTCTGCTCTGGCCGCTGACCCTGGTGGTGGCCCTGGGCACCTTGCCCGGCGTGTTCGCCGGGGCGCTGATCCGGATCAATCTGCTGCCCGACCCGCGCCACTTCAAAATTTTCGCCGGGCTGGTGCTGCTGTATGTGGCGCTCAAAATGCTGCGCGACGTCATGAGGCGGCGGAAGGCGGACGCCTCCGGCGCGACGCCCCGGCAGGACGGGCCGCGCGGCGGCGGCGCATGCCGGCTGCTGTCCTGGAACAGCCGCCTGCTGACCTTTTGCTTTCAGGAACAGGAGTACCGCATTTCCTGCCGGGGCATCGTGCTGCTCAGCCTGATCGTGGGTCTGGTGGGCGGCGTGTACGGCATCGGCGGCGGGGCCATCATGGCTCCCTTTCTGGTTTCCTTTTTCGGCCTGCCGGTCCACGCCGTGGCCGGGGCGTCGCTTTTCGCCACCTTCCTGACCTCAGTAGCCGGAGTCAGCTTTTACAGCCTGCTGGCCCCCCTGTACCCCGGACTGGCCGTGGCCCCGGACTGGCGGCTGGGCATTCTGCTGGGCCTGGGGGGCATGGCCGGCATGTACCTGGGCGCGCGCTGCCAGAAGCACGTCCCGGCCAGAGTGCTGAAATATCTGCTGGCGGGCATTTTGCTCTTTACAGCGGCCCGCTATCTGGGCCAAGCTTTCTGAGTTTCGCGGCGCGCACGCCGCTGTAGCTGTAAAGGACGACCATGAAAGACGCTTCTCTGCTGCCCGTGGCCCTGTTCGACTCAGGCGTGGGCGGTCTTACCGTGCTCAAGGCCCTGGCCGCGCGTCTGCCCGCCGAGGACCTGCTCTATCTGGGCGATACGGCCCGGCTGCCCTACGGCACCAAGGGCCGCGACACCATCATCCGTTATACCTTGCGGGCCGCTCAAAAACTGGTGGATAACGGGGCGAAAATGCTGGTGGTGGCCTGCAATACGGCCACGGCGGCGGCCCTGCCCGCCTTGCGCGAGCATTTCGCGCCCCTGCCGGTTCTGGGCGTGGTGGAACCCGGCGCGCAGGCCGCGGCCCGCACCAGCCGCAACGGTGAAATCGTGGTTATCGCCACCGAGGCCACCATCACCGATGGCGCGTATCAGCGGGCCATCGCCAGCATCCGGCCCGAGGCCCATGTGCAGGGGCGGGCCTGCACGCTCTTTGTGCCCATGGCCGAAGAAGGCTGGATGGACGGTCCCCTGGTGGAGGGCATTGCCAGACGCTACCTGGAAGACCTGTTCACTCCGGCGGTCACCGCGCCGCGTCCGGACACCCTGCTGCTGGGCTGCACGCATTTTCCCCTCCTGCAGGCCGCCCTGCAAAACGTGGTGGGCCCGCAGGTGCGTATTGTGGATTCGGCGGCCACCACGGCCGAAAGCGTGGGCGAAGAACTGGCGCGTCTGGGCCTGCTGCGCGCGGACGGGCCCACGGGCGTCCGCCGTTTTATGACCACGGACAACCGGAACCGTTTTGCCCGCACAGGCAGCCTCTTTCTGGGCAGCCCGCTGAAAAGTTCGGATGTTGAAATTGTTGATTTATAATATTTACAATATGTTATTATATTTTTCAGATCTGACGCCGCCCGCGTCGTAACCTTTCGCGCAAATAGGTATTTGCCGGGAAAACAAGAGCGGACGGGCGATTTCGCGCTTTTTCTGTTGACATGCCCCCTGGCATTACTTAGAGAAATCAAAGTGATGGTCGCTGGCGCCAAGCCTGCGGCCAAACGCGGAAATCCCCAGGGCGCGCACCGTGCCTGTTGCTGAGCAAGAACGCACTCATCCCGGCGTTCCGCGGAGCGGCCTTCAAAACCCGCAGTGCGCGACCGGACGGTTAACTTGGCACATAACGGGGCAACCCGAAAATCCTGTACGGAGAAACATCATGACTAAAGCTGAGCTTGTTGAAAAAATCCACGCCAAGGCCGGTCTGCCCACCAAAGCTAAAGCTGAAGAAGCCTTGGACGCCGTCGTGGCCTCTCTGCGCGAAGCTCTCGCCGCCGGCGAATCCGTGACCTTTACCGGCTTCGGCAGCTTCAAGGTTGTGGCGCGCGCCGCCCGTAAAGGCCGCAACCCCCGCACCGGCAAGGAAATCACCATCCCCGCCAGCAAAGTCGCCAAATTCACGCCCGGCAAGGGCCTGAAAGACGCCATCAAATAAGGCACGCTGTCTGCGGATTTTTCGGCGGCGCCTTTATTCCGGCAGGGAGAGGCGCCGCCTTTGCGTTTCAATCTGGCCGTCCCCGATGGGGCGACGGTTGCGTTTGCGTTGACACATGGAAGGGTGGCAGAGCGGTTTAATGCGGCGGTCTTGAAAACCGTTGAGGGCGTGAGCAGGCTGCCCAAAGATTTATATAAAATAACAAGTAAATACGCCGAATTAGCACGATTTTTTGAAATGCTGATTCGGCGTATTTTTCGTTGATTTGACTTTTTGCTCCAATTTTGCTCCAGTTGAGGTCAAGAAAGGAGCAAGGCAATGGCAACCATCCGTAAGCGGGGCGATTTTCAGTGGGAAGTTCGTGTTCGGCGCAAGGGGCATCCTACGCAGTGCAAAACCTTCGAAATCAAGGCGGACGCTGAACGTTGGGCGCGGGCAGTGGAAAAGGAGATGGACGGCGGCTCGTTCATTTCACAAAAAGAAGCCGAGCGCACAAGTCTTGAGGATGCCTTTAAGCGGTTTATCCCTGAGTACATCGAAAAGAATCTCGCGCACCCGAAAAACGAGATTGTGCGCGCTCACGGGATAATGAAATACCAGTTTGCCAAAAAGTCTTTGGTAGCCATTCGAGGCAGCGATATTGCCAAGCTCATTCAGGAACGCGAAGCGCAAGGCCGTTCTCCCCACACCATAGCGCGTGACATAGCCCTTATTTCTCGCCTCTACGAAGTGGCCCGCGCCAACTGGGGCATGGAAGGCTTGGTGAACCCCACAAAGAATGTCATCAAGCCGAAGCTTCCCCAAGGCCGAACTCGCCGCCTTATGCCGGGAGAAGAAAAGAGGCTTCTGGATGCCTCCTCAAAGGCGTTTCAGCGCATTGTGCGCTTGCCCTGGAGTCTGCATGCGGCGCGATGAAATAGCCTCTCTGACGTGGCAGCAGGTGGACATGGAGCGTTGCACATTGCTCTTGCCCAAAACCAAAAACGGCGAAGCCAGAACCGTTCCCCTTTCTCCTGCGGCTTTGGCAATTCTGAAAGAGATCCCCCAGCCTGAGAATGGGGATGAGCACCACGGCCAGCGTGTATTCAGCTATACTATCAGCAGCATTACAGGAGTTATGCGCGAAAACTGTGCCAAGGCAGGAATCAAGGATTTACGCTTTCATGATCTGCGCCATGAAGCCATATCTCGGCTGTTTGAGAATACTGATCTGGATGTCATGGAAATCAGAATGATTACAGGGCATAAGACGCTGCAAATGCTGGCGAGGTATACGCATTTGAGGGCGGAGAGGTTGGTTAAGAGGTTGGCAGGAAAGAAACGGTAAAAGTAAAGTCGTGCATATCAACTGTGTGGATACGGACGCACTGCTGGCAAGTAGCTCATTATTGCTGCGAGCAATTCGGATGGCGGATCCATTTGTAGAAGGCGACCAATAAATTCTTCAAAAACTCTTTGCCTAAGACCAAAAGATCGTGCGACTTCAGATAATAACCCTTTATTATCATAGTATAATAATACTTCCTCATATTCACGCTGGAAGATTGCTTTATTAATCTTTGATTTGATATTTTCAAAAATCTCTAAAGGCACAATGGTTGAAGTTGCCTCAACATACTCAGTACTTAATGAGGCGATATCAACACTTCCTAAGCCAATTTTTTTTATTTTAGAGTCAATTCTGCGTTTAACATAGCGCAGACAAATATGCTCGAGCTGTCTTTCTGCATGCTCAAAAACAACAGTTTTAAGAGAACAAAGTTTTGCACTAGCCTCACTTTCATTAAATTTATATTCTTTTGCCACAGCAAGAAAAACACGTGGAAGCAAAAAGATATTTTCAACTTCGGAAACGGGAAGGCAGTAGACTCCTTCTTTCTCAAGTGCTGCTTTTTCCTCAGACGTTCGTCCATCAGCATCAATAATTCCCGCGCTGCCAACATGATGAAGATCCTGCCTACTGATAAAGCTTGCTACGGTATGAATGACCTGCTCGCACGATCCAACAGGAATTACGGTGTAGTCGTTGTATATTTTTCGATATAGAGACAGGTCAAGGCTTCCGCTATCACCTTCAATAAATAAAATCGAACGGCGGCTACCAATAATTTTAGCTACTATGTCATTGGGGATACTGCCATCATCGGATATCGGCTGTATATCCCAACAATCACTAGGTTTTTTTTGGTACGACTTGACAGCATATTTTGTAGCTGCACGACGAGAACTTGAAAAGGTAATGTCGTGGGTTATGTATATTATAGCGCAATCTTTACGTATAGATTCAATCGAGTCCCATAATGCATCAATTATAGCTTTATTTATGTGCAGTTCTGGTTCGTCAAAAATTAATACTGTATCTGGTGGTGCCATTAAGGCTTGCCCAATCAAGTAAAAAATGACTCTTTCTCCATCGCTCAACTCTGATGCTTCATATTCCTCTTTGTTTTCACCTAGAGTTGTGACTCTTATATTGCCTGATAAGACAATAAGCTCTCTATGGGGCAGAACGCTTCTCCAAATATCTTTTAGTTTATCGAGTTTTGAAAGAGGAGGAGGCTGGAAATCATTAAGCTTAACCCTCTCTTGCCTATAATCAACAGATAGTTGGTTATTCTCTGCGTATAATGCAGCCAAAAGAAAGTCAAAATCGTTCAGTAAAGTTGTTTCAGGTTTGGCATTCCAGCGGCTACCATTTTTATAGGCAGGCTTGTATTCTTCATACCCAAAGAGTAAACGATTTGTCGCAACCTCTAAGCTTGGTGGTATGACTTTTGTATTTAGCGCAAGGGAGCGGTGAGCTGCAATTCGATGAACACTTGTTGGCGGTGGAAGGGTGTTTTCTATAAAAACACCAAGCCGTGTTTTACCAGCCCCATTAGCACCCAGAAAAATAAAACTATCACCACTACAGATTTCTATGTGTAGCGCCTCACCTACTGAAGGGATAGTTAGTGTCGCCAAGTGCTTCATTGTGCCTTCGGGGTAGGTAGTATATTGGCGGAAGGAGAGGGATTCGAACCCCCGGACGCCTCACGACGTCAACAGTTTTCAAGACTGCCGCAATAAACCGGACTCTGCCATCCTTCCGTAAGGGACAAAAAAGAATATTCTGTCCTGAGGCGTGAAATTTATCCGAAGCGAAATAAAAAGGCAACCAATTCAGACGAAGCGGTTTAGCCGAAAACAGTTCATCCTTTGGGCCTTCCAGTCTCTTTTTGGGGCTTGGCAGGTCCTTTTGCTATTTCGCGTTCCACCCGCGCCATAAGCTCTGCTGGCGAAACTTTCAGCACTTCCGCCACCCGCACAAGGGCAAAGACCGAGGCATTGATATTCCCCCGTTCCAGCCCGGAGACATAGGGTTTGGACAAGCCGGAAAAATCCGCCAGTTCGACCTGCGTCAAACCTGCGGCTTTACGGGCTTCATAAATGACCGAGGCCATTGCCCAGTTCAATGAGTCTTTTTCCTGCATACGGTAAGAATACCGCATGGCTTGACACAAAAAGTAATAATATATTATCTCTTTTGTATTGTGCAAGCCACAGGAGGGCTATTCATGCGTATTTTCCAAATTCTTGTCTTGGCGTTCAGTCTTATGGCGTTGGGCGCTGGCTTTTCAACCGCCTCAGCTGAAACCGTAACTGAGGGAAGCCTTGAATGGTATCGGCTACCGGAAAATAAGGATGCACGGGAAGCCAAGCTGGCTGAGTGCGAAAAGTTGTCACGCGAGAAACAAAAGGCCGATGCACTGTGCCGTAACGCCAAGCGGGCGAACTTTCTTGGTGAACCATATCAGAAGGTCAAAGAGCCGACGTACGGATTTTAACCCTGACCTATTTCAGCCGCTAAAAATTACCCCTCGTAGCAAGAGTAGCGGCTTAGATGCAAAATGAGCGAAGAAGCGCCTTCTGCCGCCGACATGGCGGGAAGGCGTTTCTTCATTTTGGGTATCCATTTTCAATTTCTGGCGTAACCACGGCGGGAGCCGTCCAGCCTCGCAGAGCAAGGGGCATCGAGCTTTGCGAGTTGCCAAAACGTAAAGGTGATTACCTTTACCTATCTTGCGCTTTTTTTCTGAGTTTTTTTGTAACCCAAAAGTGTTAATCAATAGCCTAAAATAGTTCAAAAAATGTTTAAATTGTCCCAAGAACATCCTAAGCATATTCTGCTGAAATTTCACGTTATTTTCAGATGTGAAAAATTGAGATATAAAAGCTCTCTATGCATCAGGAGTAGCCATGTCTCGCATCCCTTCGCCTACAGCCTACGCCTCAAATGCCAAGCTTTCAAAAAAGGAACAGGCATGGCGTAATATGTTTGTGCAGTTTCACCCGCACGACATATCTGTTTGGGAAGAAACTTTTCGCCGCACCAGAGAGGACGTGCAGCAATATGTGCAGGCACACTTCACGGGTACGGGCATTACGCCAGACATCCCCTTGAAGACGGTGGCCCGAATTCACGGATTGAACGAGTGGACGCCGGTCTACGACTTTTTGAAGCAGGTGCAGCAAGCGGAAGGAACATCCTGTCGGGAAGCCGGGGCAATGGCTTTTGCACTGCTGCCCCGGCGGTATTCACTTGATGAGCAGATGATTACATACCTGCATCAGTTCTTGGATGAATACCCGGATGAGTTGCCTCTGTGGGAAGCGGCGTGGGGCAACACGCCCCGGCAGGCAGCGGGACTGATTGCAGATGAAATTGCGCGACGGCACTTGCTTGCGTCCGCTGATATTGAAACCGTGCGGCAAAAGCTGAGCGCCGCATTGACCTGGGAACACTTGACCTTGTGCCTCAGTGCTAAAGTGCTTCCGCAGGCAAACGACAATTATGCCTTTGCCTACTTCATAGACCTTGTTCGGACGTTGATTGACAGCCTGCCCCAGCGGCACGATCAGTACGGCACCCAGCCCCGTGAGCGTGATTGGGCGACTCTGCTGATGCGGCCCAATCCGGGGGCATTCTATCGGGAATTGTTGGAAAGCACTTCAGGTGCACCGCTCACTCTACCACCCGATGAACCTGTGCGCTGTCGTCTATGCTGGCGCTACACGCTTGTTCATCCAGATAACCCCAGCAGCCAAGCCCCGCTGTGCACGATATGCCCGCCACTGCCGCAGCGTACCGCGCCCGGTTCAGAAAAAAGTCGGAAGTTGAGCAGGGCTGGTGGCGGCTGGCGCGAGAAAACAAAGAACAGTATCAGGCGACGCGGAATACGTTAGAAGCGTGGGAGCATATCAAGAGGCTCCTGCTGTCCCCAGCGTCACCTTTGCCGCTCCTTTCAGAACACATGCGCCGCCATGCCTCCCCTGATACTGGCAATGAAGAACTTGTCTGGGCCTATCTGGCCCCGGACACTGGCAGTATGCGTGTGGCCGACAGAACGGCTCTGGAAGATTTTGTGCGCTTTGCCGTGAGCACGCCCTTGCCCATCACTTTTCAGGATTGCCTGATAGCCGAAGCGTGGCTACAGGCCATGCAGGACAAAAGGATAAAGCGCGGTTAGGCGTGGTGCTCTGTGAGCTTGCTGTTAATCAGCCTGTTCAGGCTTACCCCGGCTTCCGCCGCCTGCATGGCAAGGCGTCTGTGCGTTTCCGGCGTAGTACGCACCTGAAACTTGCCGGAAAAATTTTGCAAAGAAAGCGGCACAGGGATTTTCTCGCCGTTGCTTGCCATATCCGCCAGCGTGTCACGCACTAAGGCTACAATGCCCTGCAGGGCCGCTTCCTGCGTTTCCTCAAGCCATGAAAGGCTGGGGAACTCGGCGCACAGGGCTACAAATTCCTGATCTTCCTCTGACCAGAGCACACGATATGTATATTGTCTGCTGTCCATATTATTCTCCCCGTAGCCTTGCAATGGCTGCAAGCACCTGCTTGACCTGATAAGCTTTGGCCTTGCCGCCCTTACCTTCCTGAATATTCACACGCGGGTCGCCCTGCCAAGGCGTTTTGTACACGGCATGGCTCGTTCCTTTCTGACGCGGCGGGCCGAAAAAGTGCTCACACAGGGCAGCCAGTTCCGCATAACGCACGTTTTGCGCTGTCTCCCGCATTTTTGCCAGAGTCTTTTCGAGGCTGCCCATCTGAACTCCTTTTCAGTATCAATAATGGCACTAGCCGTTGTCGTCAAGGGGGGCACTTGCCGCAATTTTGTTCATTGTTTGGCGTAAAACATGGCTGGCATGAAGAGGGCGATCAGTCGGCTGGCGAAGCGGTTCGTCACCCTCAAGGCCAAAACGTGGATTTTTCTTTAAAACCCCGACAAGGTATCCTGCGGGATTTTTGAGATTTTTGGACAGGAGCAGTTGATAGCAGCGTTCCCCCCGTGAGGAATCGGGGTCAATCCCGCTTTTAAGGAGTACCTTTCTGACCGCAATAGTATCATGCGCCGCAAAAGTCTGGCGCTCCTGTTTTTCACATACATCTGTTTCTTGTTGTTTGTCTGTAGCGGATAGTATCCGGGCCGTGTCCGGCGTTTGTCCGGACTTTCTGGAGACTTTCGTCCTGTATTCATCCTGTAATTTTATCAGGATAGGCGCACTGACATGTGCCTTTTTTCCTTCAATGGAGACTTCCATAAAAGAAGGGTCTCGGCAGTTTTCAAAAAATTTCCGCAACTTTTTGGGAGATAACTCAGTTAGTGCTTGCCAGTCCGTCAAAGGCAGTGTCAATTCTGGTGTATGAGTGTCTTCTTCCCAAGCGCCAGTAATTTTTTCAAGAATCAGACATACAGCCGCATATCCCGCTGAACCGAATTCCGTGCGTATCTGCACCATAAAAGGATGCTCGCGAAAATTATTATGATGCTTGAACCATTTCATTTTAGCGCCCGCTGCGCGTCTTACGTGGGCGTCCAATGGTTGCTGGACGGATCAATTGCTGTTGAGCCTTTTCGGCGGCTGTCTGAGCTGTATCAATTTTGTCTTGAATCCAAGCATCCACAGTGGCCACAGGCCAAGCCAGACGCCGCCCAAGGCGTACAGGCAGGGGAACGGCATCATAATTTCTTCGGTTCAAATGCCCATGAATGGCGGACACCGTAAGACCAAGCAGATTCGACATATCGTTGATGGTATAAAATCTCTGTTCCACTGCACACCTCTGCGCTTTCAAGATTTGCATGCGCTTGCTTGCATTTCCGATAGCAATACAGGAGAATGTGCGGGCTGCCTGCCCAGAAAATTTGCAATTTGTACATTGAAGGCCACAGGATATTTATGGACAAGAACAATACTGAGCTGCCAAAGCTCTTGCCTGCACCATGGGATGAATCACTTTTGCAGCGCATAAAATCTTTCGTTGTTATTTCAAGCGTACCCGTAGTGAGTCCTGTGCTTGGAGAATTCTTGGATGCAAAATTACGAGAACGCGTTCAGCAGCGTGCAGACCAATTTTATAGTGAATTGATTACATATATTCAAAAAATTCCTGAACAAGTTTTAATGTCTGAGAATTTCTTTGCGGCGACTGAAATAGTAATGAGGAAAATAGCAGACGAACACAGCGAAATTAAACGCCGACGGTTTTTGTATTTATATAAGCAACTATTAGAGCACAAGAATGCAGAAGTGATTAAAATTGAAGAATTCGAGATGTGGATAAAAATAGTAAAAGATATATCTGAAAGTGCTATTTGTGTTTTAATTTTGATGAATAGAGTCAATCTAACTGAAAATTTTGTGAAAGAAGAAAAATTCAATGAAAGCTGGCGTGAGTTTAAAAATCTTGCCAACTCAGTTTGTAATATCCGATATCTTTATAGATTTATTGCAGAGCTTGAGTCTGCTGGCATTGTTGCACAGTCTTCTGGAAGATGGGGTGGGAATGTGCCATATGTGACTGAGGCAGGGCTGGATTTTTTGGATTGGATCTCTAAAGAGGAGTGACATGGCTTGTCATTACAAAAAATGATATCATTCCAAGTTGCTGATACTCTTGAAGACTTTTGCAAAAATGCAAACAATGTATGTACACAACGGACAAGCAGAGACTTAGCACCTGGATATATTATCCAACAGTATAATTTTCTTGTAGATAGCTCTAGGGAATGGCTTAATGGGTATGGTGCAATATACAGTCAACTTTTTTTGCATGAATTAGCAACACAGAGCCTTGACAATAGTTGTGAGCTAATGCCCGCGCTATTTAGCAAATGGTTGTACAATAAAATACACCCATATGATGTGTTCAATATTTATGATGAAATTAGCATTCTTGAATGGAATGATATTCCTAAAGATATGCCGGTTGAAAAGCGACCTTTAGCGTATCGTTCAGATCCACCCCATATACGAAAATCAATTACAAGGAAGGCCAGTGAGTTCAAGCAGTATCCTTTGAAAGGATTCTGGCATAAGCACCATACTCAGGCGGGATTTATTGCAACAAATATTTTTCTGCAGCATAATAAAGCTGAAGAAGTAAGTCGTATTGCTCAACTTTCAGAGGTCGCTTTTCCAAATAACCCCAATGATGAAGAGGCTTGGGGTGAATATTTGAACCTTATGGCACATGAGTGCACCGTAGGTACATACGAAGAGCGACTGAAGGGAGGAAGAACTACTGGAGAATGGATTGTCTATGCACGTCATGAGGGCCGGAATCATTATTTGACCTTAGCCACACACTCAGAGCCAGACATAGCCATTCTTCGTAGAATAGCCCTTTGCCGAGATGACTTTCCCTTCCTGAATGACTACCCGCAATTCAGAGAAAGGTAATAATTTTTTGCTCCAAATTTGCTCCACCCCACTTGAAAATGAGCAGATATTCATGCGAATTCAAGCGCATTTATCCACATGACATTATTGAATTAATTTCCGTAACCGCTTGATATTTATACTCCAAAAATCACACTTGAAAACCGTTGAAGGTGTGAGCCTTCCGGGGGTTCAAATCCCTCCCCTTCCGCCATTGAACACATAAAAGCGCTACGTTGCCGGGATGACATGCCGGCGATGCGGCGTTTTTTTCATTTCATTGCCGACGCTCTCCAGCCTCCGTCCCTTTCCATCCTTGCCCCCTGGGCACGCCGCACCGGAACCTTTTGCCGGGCGGGACAGGTCTCCCCGTCCCGCCGCCGGGCATGTCCGTTTTATTCCCGCGCCTGCCGCCGCACCTGAATGCAGAAGCTCACATCGCAGGCAAAATCAGGGTCATCACTGCACGCCAGAGGCGGGTGGTAATATTCAAAGGCCGTCCCCTCGGCCTCATAGCCGCTTTGCGGCAGCCAGACGCCGATCAGTTCGTTCCAGGCCGTCATATAGCCGTCCATGCGGGTGGGCCGCCGGTAGCAGCCGTACAGTCCGGCGGGCAGGCTCTGCAGGCAGACGCCGTCCTGAGCCAGGGCCTGCTCATCCGCCGCGAAGCCCTCGGGCAGCGCCACGCAGGCGTCATAGCGGCAGCGCTCGGGCGGGGTCAGGCCGGGGTTGTCCCAGCTGACGCCCAGCGCCGCCGTCTCCGGCCCCAGCAGGCCGCTTTTTCCGGCCCAAGCCGTAATCCGCTCCCAGGCCCGCGCCAGGGCCGGACCGTAAGGCCCGATCTGCCGCACATAGGCCACGCGGTATTCCGGCAGCCGCTTCACTTCCACATTCATGTCCGCTCCTTTGGCCAGCACGGCCGGGTTGGGTTCAAGCTGCACGCGGGCCGCAGCGCCCGCCTGATCCGGGGAATACCGCAGATCATAGGGGCGCGCGTTTCCCGGCTTGCGCATTTGCTCCGGCGGCGCGGGCGGCGGCCCCTGCCTGCAGGCCGCGCGAAAACCGCTGGGGCTCATGCCCATCCAATCCCGGAACAGACGGGCAAAATTCTGGGAAGAGGAAAAACCGCAGGCGCAGGCAATCTCCGTGACGCTCCGTCCCGGCGAAAACCGCAGCATATTGGCCGCCGTCTCCAGCCGCAGCCGACGGATGCAGGCCGCCAGGGTTTCGCCGGTCATGGCGCTGAATACCCGGTGCAGATGAAAAGGCGACAGGCAGGCGATCCGGGCCAGTTCTTCCAGAGAAAAACCGCGCGCAGGATCAGTGGACACGGCGTTCAGGATTTTGTTGATGCGCTGCTCATACGAAAAATGCGTGGACGCGCGACGCGGCATGTCCCCTCCCTGAAAAGGCGTATGTGTTTTCTCCCAAGGGGACGGCCCGCCATCCGGCCCCAAGCTTTGATCTTGACACGGAGCTCTGCGCCGGACAAGACACAAGATATGGTATGAACAGTTTCAAGCAGATAGAGGAAGACAGATGAAAGCAGCATTACAACCAGGATTGAAAGGCCAGTCGGAAATCACTGTCAGCAAGGAACTTCTTGCCAGCGAGGTGGGCAGCGGGCTGGTGACGGTTTACTCGACGGCCATGATGATCGCGGGCATGGAGGGCACAGCCGTGGCCTCGGTGCAGGGCGTGCTGGAAGAAGGCCAGACCACGGTGGGCACCCGCGTCAACATTTCGCATCTGGCGGCCACGCCGTGCGGCATGAAGGTCCGTTTCGCCACGGAGCTGACCGCCGTCTCCCCCAACGGCAAAGGCCTGACCTTCTCTGTGGCGGCCTATGACGAGGCCGGTCTCATCGGGGAAGGCGTTCACGAGCGGGTGGTGGTCAACAAGGAAAAATTCGAGAGCAGAACCCGGGACAAGGGCAAACAGGCCTGAGCAATCACGGCGGGTTCCGGCGGCGGAGCCCGCCGAAGCGCTACGGGCCCGGCGCGGGCGGGATGCGCCGGGCATGTCGCCGCAAGTTAGTAGGCTTTCTCAAAAAAATCAGGTAAGCTCCAAGGACACAAGCGGATTGCCTGTCCGGGCCATCGGGACCGGGCAAGCGCGGACCGCATACCATATAGCCCAAGGAGCAAGCCAATGGAAAATCTCACTTTTGTCGGTATGACAGGCAGCCTGCGCCGCGCCTCGCGCAACAAGGGCCTGCTGCGCTGTTGCGCGGCCCACCTGCCGGAAGGCGTGCGCATGGAGATTGCGGATATTTCCGCGCTGCCGTTTTATAATGAGGATCTGGAAAAACCTCAGGCGGTCAAGGATCTGGCCGCGCAGGTCACTGCGGCCGACGCTCTGGTGCTGGCCTGCCCGGAATACAACTATTCCATGGCCCCGGCCCTGAAAAATGCGCTGGACTGGCTCTCGCGCGAACCCAATCTGGCCCCGCTCAACGGCAAGCCCGCCTGCCTGCTGGGCGCGGGCGGCGGCATGGGTACGGCGCGCAGCCAGTACCATATGCGCCAGACCTGCGTGTACCTGAACCTGCGCCTGCTGAACAAGCCGGAGTTCTTCTCCAACGCTTTTTCACCGGCTTTTAACGCCGACGGCGACCTCATCGACGAGGGCCTGACCAAACAGGTGACCACGCTGATGCAGGCGCTGGCCGACTGGACGCGCTTTCTGAAACAGGCGTAATCTCCGGCCAATACCCCGGCGGACAGAATATCAGGCAAGCCGCGGCGCGCAACGCTCCGGCTTGCCTGTTTTTTGCCGCGCGGCAATACCCGCCCACTTCTCCCCCTAGCCTGACGAAGCCACCTTGCGCACGAGCAGATCGTCGTCCGGCCAGATACGGCGGTCAGGCGTGAGCAATTCGCCCTGCCGGGCCACCAGAGCGCTTTCCTCGGCCAGACCCAGAGCCTCCAGCAACTGCCGGGCGGTTTTGGGCCGGGGCAGGGAAAGACGGCTCTCCTCGGGCTGAACGAGCACCGTGACGCGCGCGCCTGTATGCTCCGGCCTGACGATCCGCACCTGGTTTTCCGCTTCCGTTGTTGTCATACTGTCTTCTCCGTTTTGCGCGCGGGGGATGTCCGCGATTTCCGCGCCGTCGCCGTCAAGGACCGTATACCCGGCCCGGCGCAGCAGCCGCGCGGCTTCCATGGCGGAAACAGACCGCCAGTCCTGTTCGGACGGCGCGCTGTCGCGCGGGATGGCGCCCTTTTCCACCACCACGATGTTGGCCCCGGCGGTCATGTTTTCCAGAGCCGCCGGATGGACGCAGATTCCGTCCAGTTGCCCGCCCCCGGCCAGCCGGAAAATCGCGGTCAGTTGAGCCAGGCGCGCCGGACTCAGGGACGGCTGCCCGCCCAGCGGCGTGCCCGGCACGGGCACACGGGCCATGACCCCGGAAATGCTCGCGCCCGCGGCCATGATCCGTAAAAAATTGTCCGCCAGCTCGGCATCCGTGTGTTCCGGTCCCACCGGTTCCACCAGAGCCACCAGACGCAAGCCCGAGCGGACCGCCGCCCGCATGGTGGCCTCGCGCACGGCGGGATCAAAGGCCGTGTCCCGGCCCTCGCGCAGGCGGACAGTGTGGTACACGCCCGACCCCCCGGCCCGGCGCACGGCCCGGGCCGCGTCCTCATCGAATTCGCCGGTGTTCAGGATCAGTTCATAGTTGCCGGGCACGGCCTTGCGGATGGCGGCCAGCCTGGCGCAGAGCGCGTCCAGGTCGTAAAACTGGGTGGTGCGCAGCACAATGAAACGCGCGCCCGCCCGCGCATAGGCCCGCGCGTGCGCGATGATCTCCGCGTCCGAACATCTGCGCGGGGCGTCGATGAGCTTCCAGGCCTCGCCCAGCGAACAGAAGGCGCAGTTCATGGCACAAGGCGCGTAATCCAGGCCCAGCGCGCCCCAGAGCCAGGCGCGGCCCCCGCACAGGGCCAGCGCGGCCTTGTGGGCGGCCCGGCGCAGAGACAGGGCCGCGTCCGAGGCGGGCGGCACGGCCAGCAGTTCCAGCAGGGCGTCCCGTTTCAGGGCCTCGCCGCACAGACAGGCCCGCAGCGCCGTCTCCGCCGCGCCGCGTCCTTCGCTCACAGCAAATCCTCAAGCATGTCACAGGTGGCGCAGACCAGGGGCGCGCAGACCGAGGTGAAAAGGCCTTTTTCCACAATGACGGCGCGCTGGTCGGGGATAGTCAGGTCATAGCCCAGGATCTCCCGGCAGAGCAGGCCGCCGTGGGCCCGGGCGAAAGCGCCGGTAAAAGCGTCCCGCCGGGCGTACAGGGCGCGCTGTTCCTCGCGCGACCAGGCGCCGGCATTGCCGTGGGCCAGACCCAGAACCATGAGTCCGCCCGTGACGCAGCCGCAGACATCCGCGCGGCCCAGCCCGGAACCGAAACAGGACGCCGTGCGCAACGCCAGTTCCGGCGCGATGCCCAGACGGTCGGCGAAATGCGCGAACACCTGTTGCGCGCAGACAATGAGCCGTTTGAAATCAGCCTGTGACTCCGTTGCGGTTTTACGTCCGGCCATATGTCCTTCTCCTCACGGCAGATAATAATACAGCAAGGTCACCAGAACCATGCTGGCGGCGCGCAGGCTCTGGTTGGCCAGAATCAGGCGCAGGGCCAGGGCCGGGCGGAAAAAACCCGTATAGGACGGCAACTGGTGCCGGATGGCCCGCATGGGCGTGGACAGAATGTTGCCCACCATCAGGGCCAGAACCACGTCGCGCGGCGTGAGCGCCCCGGTCTGCAGCACACTGCCCGCCGCTCCCAGTGCCGCGCCCAGTTCGGCGGCCAGATGCAGCACAATGATGCCCATGGCCTGCGGCTTGAGAAAGGAAAGCCAGCCCATGTGCGCGGCCAGCCATTCCTCGGCCAGACTGAAAAAGCCGTAGCGCTGCAAAAGATACATCAGCACATAGACCGGCACCGTGAAATACACGAGCTTGGGCAGGCGGCGGCGGAAACGCTTCCAGGCCTTGCGCAGGGCCGCGCCCCAATCCGTGCGCGCCTCGCCGTCGGCCTTGCAGACCAGGCAGCCCGGCGCGGGCGGCGGGAGCAGGCGGCGCGCCAGCAGCACGGTAAAGCCCGTGCGCCCGGCGGCGGCCAGCAGGGTGAGACCCACGTAAATCACGGCGGGCGCGCCCAGCACCGGCCAGGTCAGCAAAAAAATGGTGGGCGTGTGCACCAGATAGGCGGGCAGGCTGTTGAAAAGATTGGCCAGCATCAGCTCGCGGCTTGAGATCTCCCCCGCCGCATGACTGTCGGACAAAAGGCCGTTGGCCGCCGCCGGGGAAACGAACGCCAGGGAAAAGGAGGCCCCGGCCACGTCGCGCAGATGGGCCGCACGGGCCAGGGGCGAGGCCAGACGGGCCAGGTGGCGCGTCCAGCGCAGAGCCTCCAGCAGGTTGGCGATGAGCAGACCCACGGCCAGCCCCAGCAGCAGGCGCAGCATGGGCCAGAACAGAGCATGCCAGAGGGCGGCCAGGGAAAGGGGAGCGTCGGGGTTCGGCAGCATGGCGCGGCGGCGTCAGGCGTCCTCGGGCCGGAAGCCGGGGTCCGGCGGCAGATCCCGCCGCCCGGCAAAAGCGCGGGCCAGAACGTCGCAACGCTCGTTTTCAGCATGACCCGCGTGCCCGCGCAGCCAATGCAGGCGCACCGCGTGACGGTCCAGTTCCGGCAGCAGCTTTTGCCAGAGGTCCACGTTCTTGACCGGCTTTTTGTCGGCCTTGACCCAGTTTTTCTTCTGCCAGGATTTGAGCCAGCCCTTTTCAACCGCATTGCGGACATATTGCGAATCCGTATACAGCTCCACCGCGCAGGGTTCCTTGAGGTTGGCCAAGGCCTCCAGCACGCCGGTGATCTCCATGCGGTTGTTGGTGGTCAGGCGGAAGCCCCCCGCCAGCTCCTTGCGGTGTTCCGTGCCTTCCAGGCAAAGCACGGCGGCCCAGCCTCCGGGACCGGGATTGCCCAGGCAGGAACCGTCGGTGTGAATAACGACCTGCTTCATAACCGGTTTTCAACCTTGTTGTTGCATTGCGGATAAATTCTCCGGCGGTCAGCATACACGTCTCGCGCCGGGCGGGCAAATGCGGCGGACAGGGCGACAACGGGAGAAATCCTCCGGTAAAGGAAGGGAATTTGCCGGAAGTTCTGCTCCGGCTAAAAAAAGCTGACGCGGAAATCAGCGTTAACCATTTTTATTCCGTGTGGAAACCATAGCCCGGCGGAAATCCGGGTTAGACCCGCTGGTGGTCCATATCGCCGGAAAAGCATTTCGCCCGGCCGTGGGAAGAACCGACCCGCATGTCTCGTCCCGCGCCCAGCCCGAACAGCCCCAGGACGATGCAAAGAACAGAGCAGCCATAAAAAACGACGGCCCAGCTTTGCGTCATGTCATGGACCGCTCCGGCGCATATCGGACCGCAGGCCGCGAGCAGATATCCCACGCTTTGGGCCATGCCGGACAACGCCGCCGCCTGCAGCGGGTTATTGGTCCGCAAACCGATGAACATCAGCCCGAGAATGATTGCCGCTCCGGTTCCGAAACCGATGCAGCCGCCCCAGACAAGCGCCAGGCCTGGCGCGGCCGCCAGCCCGGCTGTTCCCAGGGCGGCGATTCCCGCGACAGCGGCCGCGATAAGACGCTGGTCTTTCATCCGGCTGATGATCGGGATGAGCAGCAGGCCGGGAGTCGCCGACACCAGTTGCATGACCCCATGGATGTTTCCGGCTTCGGCATCCGTGAATCCGGCTTCTGTAAGAAAAGCCGGCAGCCAGCTCACACTTATGTAATAGGTAAATGACGTCAGGCCGAAAAACAGGGTGACCTGCCAGGCCAGAGCGGACTTCCACAAGGAAGCTTTGCGCGGCTCCTCCGGTTGGGATGCATCAATATTTTTATTCCGCGCAAACAGTTGCGGAAACCAGACCGCACAGGCGGTCAGAGGGAGCAGGAACAATGCTCCCAATGCCGGTTCCCAGCCCCAGCCGAGAGACTGCGCCAGCGGGACGACGAGAAATGATCCGAGCGCCGCGCTTATGCCCATGGCCAGCGCGTATAATACGGTAAGTCTGGGGATTGAGCCGGGAAAATCCCGTTTGACGAGGCTCGGCAGCAAAACATTGCAGATGGCGATGCCGCAACCGAGGAGCGCCGTCCCTAGATGTAGAGTGTCAACACGTTGTTCACCCTCCGCTCAGCCTTGAGGCTGGAGGTTTTCTGCCAAGAGCCGTATGCGGACGCACAAAGTTGTAGCGATGCGTCCAGACCGGCAAGTTCGCTGTTCTTTTC
>NZ_VUMH01000023.1 GCF_009696265.1 Desulfovibrio porci | reverse complement strand
CGCCCGTCTCCCTTTCCGCTCCCCACGGAAGAGGGGAGCGGAAGGGAAGGTATCAGGGTTTAGGCGAAGTTGCCCGCGTCAAACGCGGCATCCGTGGTGACGGTGCCCACCAGTTCGACGGTGGGCGATGTCGCGTCGCCGGTGACATAGTACATGTTGTAGGTGGCGGCTGCGCCGGCAGAATCGGCCGTGACCATAACCACGGCCTTTTTGCCAGCATCAATGATCACTTCGCCATTGGCCGCCGTGCCACTAGTCACAACCTTGTCGGCGGTCAGCACGCCGCCGGCCACATTGTACAGCACGCCGATGTTGTTTGTTCCGGCATTGCCGATATCAAGGTCGTTGGCAGATCCATCCACCTTGGTCGCCATATTCACCTTAGTAGTAAAGGTAGATATATCCAAAACATCCTTGCCGGCGCCGGCTTCAAAGCCGGTGATGGTGTCATGGCCGTTGTCGGCCAGATTGGCAGCGAACTTGACCGTATCCTTGCCGGTGGAGCCCAGCTGGATGGTATCATCCCCCTTGCCGCCCGTGATGGTGCTTGTGTCAGCGCCGGTGGTGATGATGGTGTCATTGCCAGCGCCGCCGGTGAGGGAGGCAGTGCCGTTGCCGCCCTTCAGCGTCACGGCCGCGGTGGAGGTCGAGGCATCCACAGTAACATTGCCCGTTATCTGGGAGCCGTCAATGGTCGTGGCAACATCCGCTTTCAAGCCGTTAACGCTCAGGGCGGTGACCGTGCTACCGGCTGTCAGGGTGCTGGCATTGTCGGAGGTCGCCATGGCGTTGATAGTCACGGTGCCGGTATTGTCAAACGTGGCTTTTTCCACATTGTTCAGAGCGGTCAGAGTAACATTATTCGTCAACACCTTGTCGACGGTCAGCGTGTCAATGCCCGCGCCGCCGTCAATGGTTCCGCCGGCGATGGTCACGGTGGACTTGACATTGAACACGTCGTTCCCTTCGCCGCCCTCCAGCGAGTTGGCAGCACCGAGGTCGCCGGTAATGTTGAACGTGTCGTCGCCCTCCTTGCCGTCAATAGTCGTGACAGTGCCCAGCGTGGTGCTGTTCACGTCATTGAAGGTATCCGCAAAGAAGGTGCCGTCAAGGGTGCCGGTGGTGTAGTCCGCCGGGCCATAGGTCTTGCCGGTGACGGAATCACGGATGACGCTGTCGAGCCTGAAGTCGGTGTTCGCAATGGAGGTCTTCACGCCGTTCACGCTGTCAAGCGTCATGGAGCCCATGACCGTGCCCTTGTCAGTGGTGCCGTCCGTGCTCATCTGAACGATGGTATAGACGTTCTGCCCTTCGCTGTTGACGGCCTGCAGGAAAGCCACGGCCTTGTCGCCATTGGCGCCGGTCAGGCTGAGGCTGCCGTCTTTCACCAGAGCATCGACCTCGGCCTGGGTATAGATGCCGGATTCGGCCTTGGGCCCGGTGAGCGTCGCCACGATGGCGGAGTTGTTCACGAGCCCGGCCGGGGCGCCGGCATTGAGCGGCTTTGTGGAATCCAGATACGCGGCCAGGTTGATCATGTCCTCGCCGCTCCTGAAGCCCACCACCGTGTCGTTGCCGAAATTGCCGCGCAATTCGATGATGTCCATCCGTCCGGCATTGGGACCAAGCACCACAAGGTCGTCGGCGCTCTGCAGCGTGCCGGTCTCAGCGGTGAAGTAGTCGTCATAATTGGAGTTGACCACCAGATTGTCGATCCCCGTCGTAAGCGCCCTGGTGACGGCGCCGTGCTGGGCATCCTGAATGGTGAGGCCCTCACCCCGGCCATAGCTCAGGTAGTGCATCACCGGGTTCAGGCCGGCGTCCCTGAAGGCCTGCACCAGCATGTCCATGGTGTAGCTCGGGTCGGTCTTCTGCATTTGCGCCAGCTTGGCGTCCATGTAAGCCGAGGTGTCAAAGCTGGCGCTGGGGTCAACACCCTCGGCCATGCCGTACCGCAGATAGTGATCCCACGCGCTCAGCCCGGCCTGGCGGAAGGTCTCCTGCACAAAGGAAACCTCCGCGCCGGTCACGGTGTTGACAGCCTTGCCGAAATAGGTGGCCGCCTTGGCCTGCATGTAGTAGCCGGCGTCAAAATACGCGCTGGGGCTCACGTTCTCGGCATTGCCGAAATCCTGAAAGTGCCGGTACAGACCGTCGGCGTCCACGCCGTATCCGGCGCCCGTGAACGCGGCGGTCAGCGTGAGGTCGTTGTAACCTTCAAGCCATGCGAGTTTGTTGTTGAAATAAACTTTGGGATCAAACCATACGGGCGCTGCCATAGCGTTTCTCCAATAATTAATATTCCAGACAAACAGCCCGAACTGTTCCGGGCCATGCCTTCCCCTGCTTGACAACTCGGAATCTCAAAGCATGACTGCCATCAAGACGCCATTATGACAACCCATTTGAATCCGTCAGGGAGAATCTGTCAATTTTTTTCGAAAAATCCAGGCCCGCGGGATGACGCGGGATGATAAAGGCGCGAGCCGTTCGCCATGAGGCGGCGCCTCATTTTTCGTCAGGGCCGGCGCGTCCGGGTCTGGACAAAGCCCGTCCCCGGAATTATAGTTGGCGTTGTATCGAAAACCGCACAGGGCGTCCGCGCGCCCTGTGGCGCCCGCCGGTTATGGAGAGCATCCCTTCCCTATGCCCCTTTTCCGTGCCTGGCGACCAAGGAAGGTGCTGCCCCAATGCAGAAGTTTCTGAACTCGTGCCGGTATTTTTTCGGATATGCCTTTTTTTTCAGCATGTTCGTCAATGTTCTGCAACTGACCTTCTCCATTTATATGTTGCAGGTCTACGACAAGGTGCTGACCAGTTACAATCTCTCCACCCTGACGGTCATCACCGTCGCCGCCGTCATCGCCCTGGTGGTCATGGCCCTGCTGGAGTGGATACGCTCCCGCCTGCTGGTGCGCGCCGGCATTGAATTTGACCACATGCTGAGCCGCGACGTGCTGAAGCTGAACCTTCAGGGCGCGGGCGCGCCGTCGGGCGGGCCTTCCGCACAGAGCGGCAGTCTGCGCGATGTGCAGATCCTGCGCAACTTTCTGGGCGGCAACGCGGTCTTCGCCTTTTTTGACGCGCCCTGGATGCCCATCTACTTCGCCCTGATCTTCATTCTGCATCCCTCCCTGGGCTGGGTGGCCGTGGGGGGCGGCCTGCTGGTGCTGGTGCTGGGCCTGCTCACCGAGCGGCTCACCCGCAGGCGCCTGGAGGCGGCGACCCATCTGAACGCACAGTCCTTCAACCTGACGGGCGCGGCCATGCGCAACGCCAGCATCGTGCGCTCCATGGGCATGATCGGCAATGTCACGGCGCGCTGGGGCAAGGTCAACGACCTCATCATCCGCCTGCAGACGCGGGCCAGCAGGAGCGCCGGCCTGATCCACGCGATCAGCAAGTCCCTGCGGGTGGGGCTGCAGGTGCTCATCTACGCCGTGGGCGCGTATCTGACGGTCATGCACGAATCCACGGCCGGGGTCATGATCGCCGCCTCCATCGTCATGGGGCGGGCCCTGGCGCCCATTGACCAGGCCATGGCCACCTACAAGCAGTCCCTGGAAGCCAGAGGGGCCTATCAACGGCTGAAGGCCCTGCTGGAGGCCCCGCCCGCCCAGCCGGCCATGGATCTGCCCGACCCGGCGGGCGAACTGACGGCGGAGAATCTCTATTTTGCCGTTGGGGAGCGGCCCATCATCAAGGGAATTTCCTTCCGCATGCCCGCCGGCCAGTCTCTGGCCATCATCGGGCCCAGCGCGGCGGGCAAGTCCACCCTCTGCAAGCTGCTGCTGAACATCTGGCAGCCCACCAGCGGCAAGGTGCGCATTGACCGCGCGGACATGGCCTCCTGGGATTCGGAGAAGCTCGGTCCCTTTCTCGGCTATCTGCCGCAGGATGTGGAGCTTTTTTCCGGCAGCGTGGCTGAAAACATCGCCCGCCTGGGCGAGGTGGATTCCGCCGGGGTCATCAGGGCCGCCCGTCTGGCGGGCGTGCATGAAATGATCCTGGCCCTGCCCAAGGGCTACGACACCCAGATCGGCGATCAGGGCGCGGCCCTTTCCGGCGGGCAGCGGCAGCGCATCGGTCTGGCGCGCGCCCTCTACGGCGACCCGCGCGTCATTGTGCTGGACGAGCCGAACTCCAATCTGGATGAAGAGGGCGAAGCCTCGCTGGCGCAGGCCGTGCTGAACCTCAAGCGCCAGCAGGCGACCCTGATCCTGGTGACGCACAAGGCCAGCATCCTCTCCATTGTCGACAACATCATGATGGTGCAGGACGGCCAGATCGCCCTCTGCGGGCCGCGTCAGGAAGTGCTGGCCAAACTGGCGGAAATTCAGAAGCAGCGGCAGGAGGAGGCGGCCAGGGCCCGCCTGCTGCGGGAAGCCCTGGAACGTCGCCAGGCCGCGTCCCCGGAAAAAACGGACGAGCCGCAGAGCGACGGAGAGGAGCCCTCCCATGCGTAAGCAGCTGAGCCAGGCCCTGGCCGTCATCGACGCCAAGGTCATCAAGCCCATTGTCAGCGCCACGGAAAAACGCCAGGCCAGCATGGGCGAAAACGTGGAAGACCCGCGCCGCATCATCCGCCAGGGTATTCTGGTGGTGGCCCTCTTTTTCGGGGCGCTGGGGCTCTGGTCGGTTTTCGGCCACATCAGCGGGGCCGTGGTGGCGCCGGGCAAGATCAAGATTGAAACCGAGCGCAAGACGGTGCAGCACCTGGAAGGCGGCATTGTGGAGGCCATCCTGGTGCGCGAGGGCGAAGAGGTGCAGGCGGGCCAGCCGCTCATCATCCTTGAGTCGGTGCAGATCGACGCCAACGCCAGCATGCTGCAAAAGCAGCTTGTGGCGCTGTCGGCCGCCCAGATCCGCCTTGCCGCCGAAAAAGACCTCAGGGACGCGCTTCAGTGGCCCGAGGACCTGCGCCGCCTGGCGGAGAACAGCCACAGCGCCGACGTGCTGGACAATGAGGAAAGAATCTTCACCGCCCGGCGTGACGCGCTCAACGCCCAGATTTCTCTGCTGAACACCCAGCTGGCCCAGCTGGACGCCCAGGTGGCCGGATTTGACGATCAGGTGAAGGCCGAACAGGCCATCATCGGCACCCTCAATGAGGAGTTGCGGGCCAAACGCCAGCTCTACAAGGAACGCTATCTGGAAAAATCGCAGATTCTGGAGCTGGAGCGCACCCTGGCCAGCCATCAGGGTAACCGGGGCCGCCTGAAACAGTCCATCGCCGAGGCAAAGCAGCGGGCCGCCGAACTCAACCTGCGCATCGAGGATGTGAAAGTCCGCTTTGTGGAAGAGGCCACCAGCGCCCTCGGCAAGCTGGAAAACGATATCATTCAGACCCGTGAGCGCATCCGCCCGCTGAAGGACGCCAAAAAACGCCTGCAGATCGTGGCCCCGGTCAGCGGCAAGGTGGTGGATCTCAAAGTGCATTCCAAGGGCGGGGTCGTGCGGCCGGGCGAACCGCTCATGGACATCGTGCCCCACGACAACCCCCTGATCGTGGAAAGCCATGTGCCGGTCAACAAGATCACGGAAGTTTACATCGGGCAGGACGCACTGGTGCAGCTCGACGCTTTTGACACGCGCCTGGTTCCCCATATGCCGGGCAAGGTCACCTATATCTCGGCCGACCGCCTGGAAGAACGCACCGGCGCGGGCGTGATGCCCTATTACCTGTGCTACGTGGAAATTGATCCCAAAGCTCTGACCGACGCCCAGCTTTATCTGTCGCCCGGCATGCCGGCCACGGTTTTCATCACCACCAAACAGCGCACGGTCCTTTATTATATGATGGAACCGCTGATCAAGAACTGGGACCGGGCTCTGAGGGAATGAGCATGCGCCGGTTTCTTCCCTTTATCCTCCTGTGTGCGGCGGCGGTTATCCCCATGGCATTGCCGGCCGCCGTCGCCGCCTTTTCCGCGCATGCCCCGCTGCCGGCGGCCAGCCTTTATGTCGGCGGCGAACGCACGGAGGGCGGCGAGCGCCGGGTGGAACTGTACCTGCTGGACGGCAATTTCTTCGTCCTGCGCCAGATCTCCGTCCCCCGGGGCGGAGAGGCCGTCACGCGGGACATGACCGGCCACTGGCGGCAAATGGAGGACGGCTCCCTGCTGCGCCTGAGCAACCGCCACGGGCTGTCGCTCCGGCTGAACATCGGCGGCGGAGGCAATCTGTACGGCGATTTTTTCCCGGCTCCCGGCGGATCGGTCCAAAGTTTCGTCCTGAAAAAGAGTCCCTTCCGCATACAGTCTTTCTGCCTCATGGGCAGGCTGGACCGCGCCGGGGGCCGGGCGGCGCTGACCGACAGCGCCACGGGGCGGATATTCACGCCTCTCGCCGGAGAGGCGCTGGCCGCCTTGCCCGGAGAGGATCCGCTTTTTGTGGACGTCGAGGTTCTGCCGGCGAAAAACGGGCTGCGCGTCCAGCGCGTCCGGAGTTTCTCCAGCCGTTTTCCGTCGCAGGCCCAGGCCGCGCCTTCCGCCGGGGATTTTTCCGCCGCGGTGAGCGGCACGGTCTGGCTGCTGCCGTCTCTGCCCGGTCTGCCGGCGGCCTCCTGCGTGTTCAACGGCGACGGAAAAGGAAACGGCGCTCTGGAAGTGACGGGGCCGGGTCTGCATCTGTCGGCGGACTATGCCCTGCGGGGAACAAGCCTGACATTTTCCGTCGGAGAGGCGGACGCCGGGATGCTGCGCGCCTGCGGGGCGGAAGCTCTGGCGCGGATGCTGGCGTCCGTGCGCTCCTGGTCGCTGGAAGGCGGCGCGCTGGTGCTGAACGCCGCCGACGGACAAAGTTTTCTGCTGGAAAAAGCCGCGCCGCGCGGTCCCATGTTCAGCCGGGCATCCAGCCGGACGCGCTGACGGGCCTGCCATGCCGTCGCAACTGACACATATGAAAGGACACGCCATGAGCACACGCCGTCGTTTCTTCCTCCTTTGCCTTCTGCCGCTGCTGGCCTGTCTCGGGCGGCCCCAGCCGCTTTTCGCGGCCCCGAAGGCCGACGGGACCTTCACCATGGAGCGGGCCGTGGCCCAGGCCATGCAGGCCAATCCCGGAGTGGAGGCCAAACTGCTGATGATGGAACAGGCCAAAATGAACGTGGGCGTGGCCCAGAGCTACTTCTGGCCGCGCGTCTCCCTGGTGGCCGGAACCAGCCGCGTGGAAAACTATGAAGAAGTGCAGACCTACAACAGCGACAACCTCACCAGCAGCAACTGGAATAAGGGCCTGCGGGCGTCGCTCTCCCTGTTCGCCGGTTTCGCCCACCTGAACAATCTGCAGAAATCCCGCATCGCCGTGGAGGTGGAAAAAGCCCGCCACCAACAGGCCCGTCTGGAGCTGGGCAGCAATGTGCAGTTGCAGTTTCTGCAGTTGCTCAAATGCCGTGAGGACCTCAAAAGCGCGCAGGAGGCCGTGGCCCGCATCGAAACCCAGCTCAAGGCCGCCGAGGCTTTCGTCAAGGTGGGCATGGCCCCCTACGTCAATGTGCTGCAGAACCAGACCGAGCTTTCCCGTGCCCAGCAGCAGGTCATCCGGGTGAACAACGACATCCGCAACGCGGAAGTGCAGCTCAACAAGTACCTGGGCTTTTCTCCCAACCGTCCCGTGAATTATGTGGGCAATCTCAAGGATTTTCCCGGCACCGTGGGCTACACGGAGGAAGAGGCCGTCAAAGCGGCGGTGCGGCAGCGTCCGGACCTGATCATGGCCCGGAAGTCCGTGGAAGTGGCCTACAAGGACATGAACATCGCCATGGGCCAGTATCTGCCCAAGGTGGACGCCAGCTATGACAGCATGAGTTCCAGCAAGGACTACGACGACAAACGCTATGAAGGCTACACCCGCAACTACTGGGCGGCGGGGTTGAATTTTTCCTGGGAAATCTTCTCCGGCGGCGGCACGACCTTTTCCACCCTGGCCGAACGCAAGCGGGCCCAGGCGCTGCAAAAGGACTATGAAGACGCCATGTCCGGCGCGCGCGCCGACGTGATCCGCGCGCTGCTGGACATCACGGCCGCCAGGGAACTTATCGCCACGTCCCGCAAGGGCGTGGACGCGGCGCGAGAGAGCTACGCCATGGCCAACAAACGCTATATGACCAATACCGGCACTATCACGGAACTGCTGGACGCCCAGCTCAAGCTGACCCAGGCCGAGAATGACGCCAGCCGGGCCCTGGCCGAATACCACAGCGCGCGCGTCCGCTTCTTTTACTATATCGGGCGCGAAAATCCGGGGCTGAAGTAGGACGGATTCAGGGCGACCATATGGCGGAAAATACGCTGTTCAAAAAATTGCGGAAGGCCTTTTCCTTCCGCGAGGACAATCACGCGCGTCTGGGACTTTTTCTCCGGCGCGGGCATCTTCCTGCGCGTCTGGCCAATTTCGCTTTCAATGCGGCCTGCAAGGCGGCCAGGGACGTGCGGCGCGTCACCCGGCGGCAGGAGCGCGCCCCCGCACGGACGGGCGTCTGCGCGTTTATCGCGGAGCTCAGCATTCCCCAGTGCCGACACTACCGCGTTTCCGAACGGGCGGCGCAATTGCGCCATCTGGGCTGGACCGTGCGGCTGTGCCCTTGGGAAACGCTTGAAGCCGCCATGCAGGCCCTGCAACTGGCGTCCTTTGTTCTTTTTTACCGAACGCCCATGGTCGGGCATATGCCGGCCCTGTATGCCGAGGCACGGCGACTCGGCATCCCCATCCTGTATGACATTGACGATCTCATTTTCGACAGGGAGGGCCTGGCCGCGTATATGACCCGGCTGAACCTGAGCGCCGAGCGCGCCGCCGCAATGCTGGAAAAGGCGGACAGTTACCGGCGGGCCATGGAAGAAGCGGACATGCTGCTGGCCAGCACTCCGGCTCTTGCCAGACACGCCACCGCCGTGGGCCGCCCCTGCTTTGTGGCGCACAACTCCGTTGCGGATGACCTGGCCCACCTGGCGCGGACGCTCCCGGCAAAAAAAGCAGATGGGGAGGTTGTCCGCATCTTCTACGGCAGCGGTTCCGATACGCACGACGCCGACTTCGCCCTCATCGCCGACGCGTTGGCAGAGGCCATGGCAAAAGATACGCGGCTGCATCTGCACATACACGGGCATCTGGAGCTGCCGGAGACGCTGTCCGCCTTTTGCGGCCGCATCCACCGGGCCCCCTTTCTCGACGGGAATCTTTATTACCGCGTCATTGCCGACTACGACATCGCGCTGATGCCGCTCGCGCGGGATACTTTCAACGAAGCCAAAAGCAACATCAAATATCAGGAAGCCTCTCTGTTCGGGATTCCCTCCATCGCCTCGCCGACCGCCGAGTTTCTGGACGCCATCACTGACGGCGTGGACGGTTTCCTCGCTTCCGGCGCCGAGGATTGGCGCGACAGAATTCTTTTGCTGGCGTCGGATCCGGGCCTGCGGACCGACATGGCGAAAAGGGCACAGCAGAATGTTTTGAAACGCTATGCCAATACCGTCATTGCCGATACCGAACTGCGCCCGGTTCTTCCCCAAATGGCGCCGGTCGACGGGCAACGCCTCCTGCTCGTCTCGACCTCTTTCGGCAAGGGCTGCACTGACGGCGGGGCCATGGTCGTGACGGACACTGCCCAAGCCTTAACGCATCAAGGTTTTGAAGTTTTTGTCTTCAGCTTGGCCCGCACGGATGCCGCTCCGCACGGCGCTGTCGTGCGACATGACTGGCGGGGCATCAAGATCATGGCCGCCAACCTCCGTCCTGGAGGCCTGAACCAGGAAAACCCGGAGACGGACCAGCTTTTCCGTCAGGTTCTGGAGGCGGTGCAGCCTGACCTGGTCCACTTTCACAGCATTGAAGGCCTGGGACCCGGTCTGCCGCAGGAATGCATCAGATCCGGCATCGCCTATGTCATCACCATGCACGATGCATGGTGGGTCTGCCCCCGTCGGTTCATGCTGGATCCTGCTGGAAATTACTGCGCCCAGAGCGTGGTTGATCCTGAAACATGCCGGTCGCGTTGCGGCCTTGACGAGGCGGCCGTCTGGCGACGCCGGACCCGTATGCTGGAGGCCGTGGCCGTGGCCGGAGCTGTTTTTACCCCTTCGGATTTCTATAACGCCTTCGTGCGCCGCAATTTTCCCCGGAACAGCGCTGTGCTGACCAACCGCAACGGCATCCGCCCGCCGGAAGCGCCCCGGACCGCAAGAGCCGCGGGTCCGTTACGGCTCGGCTACCTCGGCGGCAAGGCGCGCTGGAAAGGCTATTACTTTCTGGCCGAGGCTCTGCGCGGCCTAGGACGAGACGACTTTGAACTGCTGCTGGTGGATTTGGACCCTCTCTCCGGCACAAGCGGCATGGCCGACCCCGACGACCACGCCTTGTGGCGCGGTCTGCCCGTGCGCATCCTGCCTTTCACGGAACATGCGGCAGCGGATGGCCTGTACGCGCAAATGGACGTGCTGCTTTTTCCCTCTCTGGGAGACGAAAGCTTTGGCCTGCCCGTACGGGAGGCCATGGCGCGTGATATTTTCGTGCTGTCTTCCGATTGTGGAGGCCCCCGTGAAGCTCTTGTGGATGGCGAAAATGGCCTGCTCTTTCCCAAGGGCGACGCAGAGTCCTTCAGAATGCAGTTGCGCCGCATTCTCGACGACCAGGCAAGGTTCAAAAACTATCGCACCGCCAACGCCGGAGACGTACGCGGCATTATGTCTCAGAGCGCGGAACTGGCCGTCGCTTACGGAAAAATAACACGCAGTTGATTACCTCCCGGCACATCTGTGCTGTGAGGGACTGATCAGGGTTTTCTGCCCAACCATGTTTCCGGAAACAGATTGCCCCGTAATCTGTGGAACCATGCAGCAACAGCCAGAGAACCGCACCGGGCGCAAAAACGTGCCCGAAGCGGATGATTGCAGGACGAACACATGGCGGAAAACACGCTACGCGAAAAATTGCGGAACGCCTTTTCCTTTCGCGAGGACAATCACGCGCGTCTGGGGCTTTTTCTCCGGCGTGGGCATCTCCCGGCGCGGCTGGCCAATTTCGCTTTCAACGCGGTCTGCAAGACGGCCCGGGACGTGCGGCGCGTCACCCGGCGGCAGGAGCCCGCCTCCGCACGGACGGGCGTCTGCGCGCTTATCGCGGAACTCAGCCTTCCCCAGTGCCTGCATTACCGGGTCAGGGAAAGGGCGGCGCAATTGGAACATCTTGGCTGGAAGGTGCGCACATGTGACTGGCTGGACTACGAATCCGCCATACTGGCCTTGCAGTTGGCGGACTGCGCGCTTTTCTACCGGGTGTCCATGATCCGGCACGTGCCCGCCCTGTACGCCGAGGCCCGGCGTCTTGGACTGTCCATTCTGTATGATATCGACGACCTTATTTTCCTGGAGGAAGATCTGGCCGCGCATCTGGCTCCCATGCGACTGCCGCCGGAGCTCGCCGCGCGCATGCTGGAGTTCGCCCCCAAAATCCGTGAAGCCATGGAGGCGGCGGATGTGCTGCTTGTCAGCACGCTCGGGCTCAAAAAACGTGTTGACAGCAGGGTTCAGCCGGAGACGGCCCGCAGTGGCGATGGCCCTGGACGGAAATGTTTTGTGGTGCACAATTCCATCGCGGACGAACTGGCCGCCATGGCTCGGGAGCTTCCGGCCAGAACCGGAAGCGGCAATGAAATCCGCATGTTTTACGGCAGCGGCTCCGACACGCACGGAGCCGACTTCATGCTTATCGCCGACGCGTTGCGTCAGGCCATGGAAAAAGACGCCCGGCTGCACCTGCACCTGCACGGTCCTCTTGAGCTGCCTCCCGGCTTTGAAAGCTGCGCCGGGCGCGTGCACTGCGTCCCCTTTCTGGACAAGGATATCTATTACCGGATCATGGCGGACTATGACATCGCCCTCATGCCGCTGGTTCAGGACGTGTTCAATGACGGCAAGAGCGATATAAAATACCAGGAAGCATCCCTGTTCGGCATACCTTCCATCGCCTCGCCCTCGGCCGAATTTCTCGCCAGCATCACTGACGGGGTGGACGGCCTGATCGCCGCCGCCCCGGAAGAATGGCGGGACAAAATTCTCCAATTGGCTTCCAGCCCGGCTTTACGCGCGGCCATGGGGCAAAGGGCCCGCAGCAATGTTCTTGCCCGCTATGCCCGCTCGGCTATCGCCGAACGGGAGCTGGCTCCCGTCTTGCCCCCGCAGAAAAAAACGACCGGCAAACGCCTTCTGCTGGTCAATGCCGTTTTCGGCCACGACGCCGCTGACGGAGCGGCAGCAGTCGTGGAAAACACGGCCATGGAGCTATGCGGGCAGGGTTTTGAAGTCTTCGTCTTCAGCGCGGATCTGGCGGACGGCATGCCGCAAGGACGCCTCGCGCGGCGGAAGCAGCACGGCGTCACGGTCATCAGCGCCGCTGTGCGGCCGGACTTCGCGGCGTATGACAATGAAGAAGTGGAAGGACTTTTTCACCAGGTTCTGTGGGCCGTGCAGCCGGATCTGGTTCATTTCCACTGCATCCAGGGCATGGGCGATCTTGCCGGAGAATGCCTCCGTTCAGGCGTGCCTTACGTCGTCACCATGCATCACAGCTGGTGGGTTTGCCCCCGCCCTTTCATGCTGGACGCCTCGGGAAACTATTGCGCCCGGCAGACCGTGGACCTCGAGGTTTGCCGCCGCCGCTGCGGGCTGGCGGATGAAAAGGGCTACCGCAGACGGATCCGCATGGAGGAAACTGTGGGCCGGGCGCGGGCCGTTTTTACTCCGTCCGATTTCCAGGCGGCTGTTGTCCGTCGGCATTTCCCCCGCTGCAGCGTTGTGCGGACCAACCGCAACGGCATTCTCCTTCCGCGCGCCTCCCGCCCCTCCAGGCCGGAGGGGCCGTTGCGTTTAGGCTACATCGGCGGCAAAGCCCACCACAGGGGCTATTTCTTCCTGGCCAAAGCCCTGCGTGGCCTGCAACGCGACGACTTTGAACTGATATTTGCCGATCCGGGGCCTGCCCGAGAGGAAGGCGGCATGACCGGCGCTGAAGACGAAGCCCTGTGGGAAGGCCTGCGGAGGCGCATTCTGCCTCTTACGCGGCGTCAGGACATGGACGGCCTGTACGCGCACATGGACGTGCTGCTTTTTCCGTCTCTGACAGCCGAAAGTTTCGGCCTGCCAATTCGCGAAGCCTTGGCGCGCGACGTTTTTGTGCTGTCCTCCGACTGCGGCGGCCCGCGCGAAGCCATTATCCATGGAGAAAACGGCCTGCTTTTCCCCCTGGGGGACCTGGAGAGCTTCAGAGAGCATCTGCGCGACATTCTTCAAAATCAGAACAGGTTCAAAAACTACCGTACCGCCAATTACGGAGATATGCGCGGCATTGAGGACCAGGCAAAAGAACTGGCCGCCGCCTATGAGGAAATCCTGCGGCAGTAACGTCCTTCAGAGAAATGAGGCGAAGCGCGGCGCGGGCGCATCTCGCCGTACTTTTGTTTATTCCGGTTGTTCCGCAACGCACGGGCCACTCTACGCCGTGTGGAATATTTGGGAGCGAACTCGATTCTTACGAGGTTTGGCATGTCGACGGGTTATAAAATAAAAGCCTTTCTGGGTTCAAAACTACGTAAATTTTTGACAGCCGTCTGTCTTCTCCCGTCATCATTTGCGTACTATAAAAATTTTTCGGCTATGTATGCCCATATAAAAGTCGGGAAATGTTTTTTCCTGGATCAGATAAAAAATTATCACCAGATAGTTTCAAAAATGAAGCTATGGATATTCCCATTTAAATACATCGCATTGCCAATGTTTATATTTGCGCTTTCTCTATATCAAAATAAAAGCATTGTTATTTCCATGCGGCAAATTGCGCAAAACATAAAAAAATATGGATGGCGCGGGCTCATTTCACTGGATCATATCACTGGCTTTTCACAACAATATTCCCTTGAATTCCAAGAAATCCTGAATGCATGGAACAAGGACCACCCGCGCATCTGTGCATTCGATCAAAATCTTACTGTGGTAATCCCTGTTTTTAATGGGATCGAGCACCTGAGAAGATTGCTGCCGCAAATTATTGAGCGCAGTCCACAGCAAACACAATTTATTTTTATAGATGATGTCAGTACTGACGATAAAGTAATACCATTTATATCAGATGCAATAAAAAAATATAAGACATGCAAACTTATATCAAACAAGAAAAACCTTGGGTTTGTAAAAACCGTTAATAAAGGAATGGCAATGGTGGAAACACCATTCGCCATCATTGCCAATACCGATATTTTAGTTCCTGAGGACTGGGTTCCCAGGATCATGCATCCTTTCGTCTCAGATCGCAAAATCGCCTCCGCGACCCCTTTCTCAAATTCGGCCGCCCTGTTCAGCTTTCCCAAACCCGGCCAGGATAACGCCCTGATTCCTCCGTTCACCCTGGATGAAGTGGATACGGCATTTCAGGGCGTCAAGGCGGATAGCGCGCCGGAGTGCCGGACGCATTCGGGCGTGGGATTTTGCATGGCCATAGATATGGCCTGCTGGCGCGAAATCGGCCCGTTTGACGAAGATACTTTCGGCAGAGGCTATGGCGAAGAAACAGACTGGTGCATGCGGGCCGATTCCAGGGGATGGGCAAACGTGCTTGTTCCCAATCTGTTTGTGCAGCATGTCCATGGCGGCAGTTTTATGGCCGCCGAAAAAAAACGTTTATGCCAGGAGCACATGCAGATTGTCAGGAAGCGCTGGCCCAAACAGATCGCCGACATGCGCCGGCATGTAGCCACGGATCCGTGGAAATCGTACAGGACGCTGGCGGCCCTGCTCCTTTCCCAGGGCGGAAAGGGCTGCCTGCTGCTGATTGACTGGCAAGGCGAAGGCGTTGGCGCGCGCGCATACAGGGATTTTCAATTAGGCCGCTTCAAGGATGAAGGCTGGCGTGTGCTTTTATTGACATATAACAATGCCGCAACGACATTTTGCCTGGAACTCAGCTTCATCAATATAGATACTAATATTTCTATTGAATTGGATAAAATCGAAACACTATTCCATATAATAAAAATAAATCATGTATTTATCAACAATCTTGCCTTTTACCCGCAGCCTGAAGAATTCATGGCACGCCTGATAAGGTTGAGAAAAAATTATCAATTTTACCTTGAATATGTCTTTCATGATTTTCTCTCCATCTGTCCCTCAATATTTTTGTTGAATAAAGAGGGATATTGCGCGGGCGGTTCAGTCGAATCCTGCACTAACTGCGTTTCCAATCAGAAGATTTTAATGAGAACCGACATGCAGGCATGGAGAGCCGCCTGGCGAGGCCTGTTTGCGGCATGCGACGGCATTCGCTGTTTTTCAGAGTCCACGCTGGATATCGCCGGTAAATTTTTTGATATTTCCGCCAAAACCAGAGTATGCGAGCATGCCCCCCTGCAGCCGGCTCTTGTGGGCAAATGGCAGCCGCCCCTTCCGGGGGATCAACTCCATCCTGTTGCATTTATAGGGAATTTCGATTTCTGCAAGGGAAATTCCATTATTCTGGAACTTGCCGACAAAATAAAAAATGAGCGCCTCCCCCTGCGTCTGATCGTCATTGGGCGCAATGAAAGCCGATACGCGCATGACGCCATAACCTTTCATGGTAAATACGACAGGAAGGATCTGCCCGAAATTCTTTCAAAGTATGGGGTGGAAGCGGCGCTCTTTCCCTCCATCTGGCCCGAAACATTCAGCTATGTCGTACAGGAAATCATGCTGATGGGCCTTCCTTTTGTCTGCTTTGATCTTGGCGCGCCTGCGGAACGCGTCAGAAAGAGTGCATATAAGGATTCCGTGATCGCTCATGATGTTTCATCTGACAGTATGATGAACGCATTGGACGCGTTATTCTCCCGGAAATACGGTATTCATATTTTACAAAAATCCTCATAGGCGAGATTATTTCTATGCTGCACAGATATATTGCCGCGCTGCTGCTGCTTCCATCCTCATTATATGTCTACCGTTCGCCGCGCGCATGGTTTGGAGCCCTTGCCAAGGGGCCATACGTCTTTTTTTCGCAGATTATCAGACAGGCGCCCAGCCGCGTTCGCCGGACAAATTTTTGCAACGCCATTTTCGTCTACTGGCCCATGAAGACCGGCATTGATCTTGCCAGAAGCGGAAGCCTGAAAAGCACCGCAAAAAAATGCCTGAAAGTGCTGACCGCCAGAAATCAGGAGAGCGCCGCGCCTGCCGGCGAGCCCCGCAAATCCAGGGTCTCCTTTATCCCCATGGAGCATATCCGGAACATGCTGCATGATGCTGACATCAAGATCGTCAGCTTCGATATTTTTGATACCTTGCTTGTACGTCCCGTGTTGCACCCCAAAGACATTTTTTATCTTCTGGCCGCTAAAATGAATGCCGCCTACGGTGTGGACTTCATCAAACTGCGCTGGGACGCCGAAGCGCGGTTGGGCAAGGAAAATGCCAATATTTACGAAATTTATGCCGACGTGCGGCGGCGATTCAAGCTGCTTCCCCAAACGGCAACAGCACTTCTCGAAGAGGAAATCCGCTGCGAAACCACGCTGCTCACCCCTCGACCGGAAGTCAAAGCCCTTTATGAAGAGGCCGTAAAACTGGGCAAGCGGGTTATCGCCACATCGGATATGTATCTGCCGGGAACCATACTGGATGGGATTCTGAAAAAAAACGGCATGGCTATGGATGCCATATATGTTTCCTGCGATCAGCAAGCGCGGAAGAGCAGCGGAGCGCTCTATGACATCATTATTTCTTCTGAAAAGGCACATCCATCTGAAATATTGCATATTGGCGACAATTATAAATCTGATTTTGAGAACGCCATTGCCAAAAAAATTACCGCCGTTCACTACCCTTCCATCCAAGAAGAGATATTTGGCTGCCGCGACGTTGACGCAGGCCCTCTGCTCAAAGCCGGAGAAGATGATCCCGCCTGGAGAATGCTGCTGGCCTTCAGTCTGAACAGTTTTATTTCCCAAAGTCTCGCTCCCGGCGCATCCGTTCTGGATGCTCACAATCTGCGGCACTTCACGGCTCTGACCATCGCGCCCATGCTGACCGGCTATGCGCTCGCCCTTGCGGCGGACAAAGATATTCAGGCCAAATACAAGCAAATCAATTTCGCATCACGCGACGGCTACCTGCCACATGCCATATACGGCATCATACAGCGGCATCTGGGCGGCCTGCCCGGCAGATATTGCCACGCTGGACGTCGGGCCTATTATCCCTTTCTCTATGCCTCCTTTTATGACTACGCCAAATCCCGGCGGCATGGCGGCGATATGGGTTATACCCTGTATGATTTTCTGAAAGCCCATTTTACCGGATCCGCACTTCTGGCGCATCTGGACGAAAAACTGACTGAAGTTGAAAAAAACACTCTGTTTTTTGAGGAAAAAGAAAAGTCTCTGTCTGTCATCACACGCTTTCAAAGTGATATTGAACTGTTCCTGCGCGATAAGCGCGCGCGGATACAAAAATATTACAACCAGACATTGTCCAGGGAAGAAGAACGCCACCTTATCTTTGACCTGGGTTATTCCGGTTCCATAAGCCGGGCGCTTTCCGCTGTCGTCGGCAAGCCCGTGGACAAGCTGTATTTTTGGGAAGATCCCGAAAACAGGTCGGCGGACAAGCAATGCGGCACCAGCACGCGCGTGTTCGCGGAAAGCGCCGGTAGGGATGCGGCCAGCAGGCTTGTTTTTGAGGAACTGTTCTCCCCATGCGAAGGCGGTGTGGTGGACTTTGATGAGAAAGGGCAGCCCGTGTTTGAAACCCTTGCCGCAAGCGAGGCCATGGAAGCGGACCTCGCCGCCGTGCATACCGCATGCCGTGACTTTGCCGAGGCCTTTTGCGCGCAGTTCGGCGAATATGCGAAATATGTCACGCTGACTCACGGAGAGCCGCCTCTTGACATCTGCCACGTCCTTCTGAATGAAACGCCATTTTGCAATCAGCGGCTGTTCAGAAACATTCTGTTCCCTGATCCGGTGTACCATAACGAAACCCATTCTCTGGAAAAAAAACTGGAGCGATTTCTGCCGCAAAAAACGGTTTTCTCCGGAACCGGCTTTGACACGCCCCACACTGCGCGCACCTACAAGGCTCCTCTGACCGGCAGTTTCAAACTCGGCATCCATCTGCATCTGCACAACATCCTTCTTGTTGATGAAGTTGTGCGTTATCTTCAGGAATTCCCCGCGGATTTTGATCTTTATGTTACCATAACCGACGCCGCATATACACAGACCGTGGCGCGCCTCCTGAACCGCGCTCTGATTCCCGGGGCAAAAAACGTCGTCACGCTGCCGGGTCAGAACCGGGGCAGGGATGTGGCTCCGTGGATACTGGGCATGCGGCCGTATCAGGCCGGCTATGACCTTTTTTGCCACATCCATGCCAAAGAATCGTCCTATCTGGATTTTGGCGAAGAATGGCGCGCCTACCTTTTTGACAATTTGATTCACGGCGACGCGGTCAGGGAAATTATCGGCATTTTCCATGCGGATCCGCAGATGGGATGTCTTTTCCCGCCTGTCTTCGACAAGCTGCATTCCTTCATGACCACACGGAACATCCCCCTTTCGGGGCTGACGAATGAGATGGATCAGGCCCGTCGCCTGCTGCGCCGCATGGGTCTGCGGGATGAAATCTGCCGTTCGGAGATCTTCTTCCCCGTGGGTAACATGCTCTGGTACCGGCCGCATGCCCTGCGACAACTGTTTACTTTTGACCTCGCTCTCGAAGAGTTCGCGGCCGAGCCTATTGGCGTTGAAGGAACACTCGCGCACGCCCTTGAAAGGCTGCCCGCCCTCATTGCCGCGCGCAACGGCTATCAGGCGGGAACCTTTGCCAGAACGGCCTGACCCGCTTCACTGACCCTCAACTCAGGTGCATTTTATGCTTTTATTCAACATCTTCGCCGCGCCGCGTCTGCTGTGCCGCCACAAGGGGCTCTTCAGGCAGATGCTGCAAAGGAACATCAGCGCCCGTTACCGGGGGTCTGTGCTGGGGCTCGTCTGGAGCTTCGCCCATCCTTTGATGATGCTGGCGGTCTATACCTTTGTCTTCGGCATTGTTTTCAAGGCGCGCTGGGGAGTGGAAACCCTGGACGAGAACCGGGCCGCCTTTCCCCTGATCATGTTCTGCGGCCTGGCGGTCTTCAATCTCTTTTCCGAAAGCGTCAACAGCAGCGGCAGTCTCATTGTAAACCACACCGGTTTCGTCAAAAAGGTCATTTTCCCCCTGGAACTGCTGCCCCTGTGTACGGTGGCCACAGCCTTTTTCTTCGGGGCGGCCTGGTTCAGCCTGCTTTTGCTGGGGGCCTGCGTTTTCCTGCAATCCCTGTCATGGACCATGTGCCTTCTGCCCCTGACCCTGTTGCCCCTGCTGCTGTTCACCGCAGGAGTGTCCTTCATCATCGCCGCCTTTGGGGTCTACCTGCGGGATGTTCCCCAGCTTGTGGGCGTGGTGACGCAGATTCTTTTTTTCATGACCCCTATTTTCTATCCCGTGTCGCTGGTGCCCGAGCGCCTGCGCTGGCTGCTGTATCTGAACCCGTTGACGCCCATGGTGGAAGAAACCCGCAAATTGTTTCTGTACGGGCAGGAGCCTGACTATATGGTCTGCCTGTGGCTGTTTCTCTTTTCCCTGGCCGTGTTTCAGATCGGCTTTGTCTGCTTCAGCAAAATGAAGAAGGGGTTTGCGGATGTGCTCTGACGCCGGGGCCGTCATCAACGTCGACGGCATTTCCAAGTTCTTCGAAATATACTCCAAGCCTTCGCACCGCCTCTGGCAGATGGCATTCAGGGGCAGGCGCTGCTTTTACGAGCCGTTCTGGGCTCTGCGGGATGTTTCCTTCGACGTGCGGCGCGGGGAATGCGTGGGGATTATCGGCCGCAACGGCGCGGGCAAAAGCACGCTGCTTCAGGTCATCACCGGCACGCTCGCTCCTTCGTCGGGCAACGTCGACGTGAAGGGCCGGGTGGCCGCCCTGCTGGAGCTGGGCAGCGGCTTCAACCCCGAATTCACAGGCCGCGAGAACGTCTATCTGAATGCCTCCATCCTCGGCCTGACGCGGGAGGAGATCGACGCCCGTTTTGATGATATCGCGGCCTTCGCGGACATCGGCGACTTCATCGAGCAGCCGGTCAAGAGCTATTCCAGCGGCATGGTGGTGCGCCTGGCATTCGCCGTAGTGGCCCATGTGGACGCGGACGTGCTGATCATTGACGAGGCCCTTTCCGTGGGCGACGCCTTTTTCACGCAGAAATGCATGCGCTTCCTGCGCCGCTTCATTGCCGAGCGTACCGCGCTTTTCGTCAGTCATGACACCGCCGCCGTGAACAGTCTGTGCAGCAGGGCCATCCTCATGGAAAACGGGAGGATAAAACAGATAGGGAGCCCCAAGGAAGTGACGGAAACCTATCTGAAAGACATGTACGAAGCCCATCAGGGTTCCAGCGCCCCCACTGACGAAGCAGCCGGAGCGGAGGTCGCCGGGGACACAGAAAGCGCCGCAGCACCCGAGGAATTCCGCGACATGCGCGCGGACTTCATCAATGCCAGCAACCTGCGCAACGATATTCAGGTCTTCGCTTTCAACGAAAACAGCGAGGCTTTCGGCAAAAAAGGAGCCACCATCGTGGACGCGGTTCTTCTTGACGCTGAAAACCATCCGCTGAACTGGATCGTGGGCGGCGAGCCCGTGTCGTTGCGGATCACGGTACAGGCCCACAAGGATATTTTCGGCCCCATCGTCGGCTTTTTTTGCAACAACCGCCTGGGCCAACAGATCTTCGGGGACAATACCTTTCTGGTGTACAGGGATAAACCCGTGTTTCTGCGCGCGGGGCAGAAGCTTAGTGCAAGCTTTTCCTTTACCATGCCCATTCTTGAAGTGGGGGATTACAGCTTTTCCGTCGCCGTGGCCGAGGGAACGCAAGAGGAGCACGTTCAGCACGACTGGAAGCACGACGCCCTGCTTTTGCGGTCAACGACCACCAGCTGCCATACGGGTATGGTGGGCATTCCCATGAAGCAGATCAGTCTCAACGTCATTTAGGAGCCAATATGGAATTCACGGGAGAACGCTTTGTCCCTTCATGCCAGGGAGAAATCGCGGCCGAGCATTATCACCGCTATTTCTTCGCTGCGGGTCTTGTTTCCGGCAAGCACGTCCTGGACATAGCCTCCGGGGAAGGCTACGGCACGCACATTCTGGCGCAATCCGCCGCACGCGCCGCCGGAGTGGATATTTCCCCGGAAGCTGTCGCCAGCGCCACAAAAAATTACGCCGGAGAAAACATCTCGTTCCTGGAAGGCAGCGCCGTCGCCATTCCTCTGCCCGATGCCAGCGTGGATGTGGTGGTCAGCTTTGAAACCTTGGAGCATTTGCACGAACAGGAAAAAATGCTTCAGGAAATCAGTCGCGTTCTGCGGGATGACGGCCTTCTGATCATGTCCACTCCTAACAGGCCGGTTTTCAGCAGTCGCGGCGTCGACCAGTTCCATGTAAAAGAGCTGTGCCGTGAGGAGTTTACAACCTTGCTGACAAACCAGTTCGCCCATGTTTCCCTGCTGGGGCAGAGGGTTATGTACGGTTCCCTGTTGAGCGGCACGGGCGGCGAGCCCTTTCTGCTGCGTCAATGCGGCGAAGACGCCGGTATGGAACATCTGCCTTTTATGGAACAGGCCATGTATTTCATCGCCCTGGCCAGCAATGGGCCCCTGCCGTCCACAGGCAGTTCTTTTTTCGATTACCCCCTGGAAAAAAGCGATCCGGCGGCGCGGTTGCGGGAGAGCCTCGCGGATCTGCAAGGACGCCATGACGCCCTGCGGAGTGCCCACGACGCGGCGCAAGCGCGCCTTGAGGCCATGGAAGCGGCCTATGCCTCCATCCTCGCCTCGCGGTCTTGGCGTGTCATGGCGCCGTTGCGCCGCCTGGGAAGTCTTCTCCGGGGAGACAGGAAGAAGGGCAGGAATTGAACTTCGCGGAACGGGGACAAGAGGGGAAACCGCCATGGAAATCGAACGCACAGGCATTGACGGCGTCATCATCGTAAAGCCGCAGGTGCACGGCGACGCGCGCGGCTTTTTTGTGGAAACCTGGCAGCAGGAGCGCTATGCCGCCGTGGGCATTGACCTGCCCTTTGTACAGGACAATCATTCCCGTTCCGCCAGAGGCATTCTGCGGGGCATGCACTTTCAGCGCAAGCATCCGCAGGGCAAGCTTGTTTACGTTTCCCTGGGGACGATCTTTGACGTGGTCGTGGATATTCGGCCCCAATCGCCCACCTTCGGGCAGTGGACCGGCGTAACACTGGACGCGGCGCAACAGCATCAGCTCTGGGTTCCCCCCGGCATGGCGCACGGCTTCCTCGCTCTGAGCGACGCGGTGCACCTGCATTATAAGTGCACGGACTTTTACCGCCCCGAGGATGAAGGCTCCCTGCGCTGGGATGATCCTGATATCGCCATCGCCTGGCCGTGCGCCGATCCCGTGCTCTCCGGCAAGGACGCCGCCGCGCCCCTGTGGGGTGAGGTCAAGCGTTCCCTCGTTGCACAGGGGCGCTGACAGCCCGGCTGTAAAAGAAAAGGATATGCCTCCTTATTGGCCTGACCGGAGGACGGGCGCGCGCCGGGCATGACCGGCCATGACGGCGGCCGCCGCCGCTATCCCGGTGCATTGCCGCCGTTTCGTGGTCGACGGCATGGCCGCCCCGACGTGCGGAAGCATTCTTGGGGCGCTGCCGGATAGGTTGTATTCAGGGCGCAGCCGCCCTCTTGTCGTCACGGGGACTGACGCTCCTCCATCCATTCCTTGACTGCTCCGTCTGAGCCGCTTCCTGACGCCCCGCAGGAGCGCCGCAGCATCCGTAAAGCCGACGCCGCGCTTCTCTTCCTGCCGCGTGTGTTCCGGCGCCTTCTTTCCTCCACACGACGCCCCTTGCGTCGGCCCGCCTGCGCCGCCGCCGGTTGACGCCGCTCTTTCCTCCATCCCTTCCCTCGTCTTTTCCCATTTCCGCGATAGTTCAGCCAATAAAGTGTACCCTATTGGAACACTTATGAAAAGTAACGTCAAACAATTCAAATCATAACAATTTGAAATAATTTGATTTAAATTGTTTTTGTTGGCGATAACGCTTTTGCGAAAAGCGACCGCATGGTGCCCAATTTTATGAAGGAAGGGACCTCTCTATCGGGAGGATTGGGCCCATCCTGTTTGGGTTGGCTCATCATTTCGTTCAGGCCGGGCCTGACGGATGCATAGGATGGGCGCTGTAATTCACGCGGCTGGGCCGCATATTCTTTATTCCTCCGGAGGAATGCATGGCTATCGAAGCATGGTTTGATTACGACGTTTATATGTTCAACAAATTGACCCAGATGAAAGCCACTGATCCCAGTGGCAACTGGACCATGGACAAGCTGGTGCAAACCTTTGCCGATGCCGGTTTTCTGGGTGCGGAAGGCGCGCAGCAGCATTTCCTGCAGTACGGCGCCAATGAAGATGTGGCTCCTAACCGCTTTTTCAACGCTACCGAATACTACGAAGCCAAAGCGGCGCAGTATTATGGGAAATCCCCTTCGGATGTGACCGATCTGGAAGTGGCGAACATGAAGGTGGCCATCCACGATGCAGGCATGAACGCCTGGACCCACTATCAGATGTACGGCACCAGCGAAGGCGTGAACCCCTCCAATGCGTTCGACACCTCCGCTTACATGGAAGCCAAGCTGGCCGCCATGCAGGCCGCCGAGCCCGACAAGGGCTGGACCATGGATATGCTGAACGACGCCTTTCAGGCTGCCGGCCTTTCCGCGCTGGAGCACTTCGCCCTCTACGGCGGCAAGGGCGCGGGCGAAGTGGCCGAAACCTATGACGGCGTCACCATTCCCACCGCCTACCTTGTGCCCGAAGACCAGAAGGTAAACCCCGTTGTCACCGGTGAGACCTACACGCTGACCACAGACCCCAATGTCCTCACCGGCACCATCGGCAACGATCTCTTTGACGCTCCATTGGGAGACGGCTCTCAGGAGACGCTGAATAGCGGCGACATGCTTGACGGCGGCGCCGGGGTCGACACCCTTAATGCCGTCCTTAATAACGGTGGCGTGAGCGCCCCGGCTCCGATACTGTCCAACATTGAGAATGTGGTTCTGCGCTCTATCAAAGACCTCAGCGCGGTTGACCTCAGCGCTTCCAGCGGTATTCAGTCCGTTACCGTTCATGACAGTAACGGTTCGGTTGTTGTTAACGGGCTGGGTGCTGTCGACAACCTGATCATTAAGAACCAGACTGCCAAAGTCAGTTACGATGGCAGCACCGCTGAGGCCCTCAATCTGACTCTGGTCGCAATGGGCGCGGCTGACAATTCTACAGTTGTGGACTTGGGCACTACCACTGCTGCCAAGGCTACCACCCTGAATGCCACCCTGAACAACGCCAACGCCAAGATTGATTCTACGAACGCTGACGTGTTCTCGACCGTGACCATCGCCGCCACCGGCACCAACACGCTGACGCTGGCGGACTCCGCCTCGACTATCACGGACCTCACCATTACCGGCAGCGGTTCCGTGGACCTGAGTGGGGCTGCGCTGACTGGCGCGCTGACCACGATTGACGCTTCCGCCAATACCGGCGGCGTTAACTTGAAAGTGGCTTCCACTACCATTCCAGCGGAGGGCGCCACCATCACAGGCGGTTCCGGCAACGACGAACTGGCCTTCACTGCAGCGCCCACTGCTAAAGTCACCACAGACCTGGGCGCAGGCGATGATACGCTCGTGATGACCGGCGCTTTGGGCGGACTTGTTACGGGCAGCACCTTCAACGGCGGCGACGGCACTGACACCCTGATCTTCGACGGCGTTACCGGAGTGAACGCCAAAGTCGGTTCGATGTTCAGCGGCTTTGAGACTCTGGTGCTTCAGGGCACGTCCTCTTACGAGATGGGCTCGATTGCCGGCATCAGCAATTATGTGGTGGGCGACGCCTCTGGTGCTACCGCGGCCACGTTCACCAATGTGAGCAGCGGCACCTCCATTCTGGTCGCGGCGCATGATGCCACTCAGGATACCGTGAGTGCCACTCTGGCGAACGGTGCTTCTGCCCCGGCGCTTTCTCTGGTGCTGGACAATCAGTCGGATACTGCCGCCACGGGCGCGGATGTCAAGGTAGAGACAAACGCTTATACTCTGAATCTGACCTCCGGCGGCAATCTTGATGAACTCGCTCTCAACAAGGTTACCTTGTCTGGAGACTCCCTCAGCAATGTGGCCAAAATCTCCGTCACCGGGGACAGCGACTTCAGCCTCACCGCCGGCATAGCGACGAAGCTGGACTATATCGACGCTTCCGCCATGGCTGCGGACGTGACGGTTGATGCCTCTGCTGCGACGACAGTAGGCGGCATGACCATCATCACGGGCAGCGGTAATGACGTGATTAAAGCTGCCACAACTGGCGGCACCATCACTGGCGGCGCGGGCGCTGACAAAATGACCGCTGGCGCGGGCGATGACATCTTTGTTCAGGGCAAGACCGATTCCGGCATTACCTTGGCCACGGCTGACAGCATTGATCAATTTGTTACGACAAAGGATGCTATCAAAACCGGAACCGCTGGCAGTGCGGATAATTATAATGAAAACGCTTCGACTGTTGCAGATTTCGCTGCGGCCTTGGAGGCTGCGAATGCTGCGATGGATGGCACCGTTATCTACTCCTTCCAGTCTGATGGTACAGATGGCTATCTCTTCTGGGATACGGATGGCGACGGTAATGCCGACCAAGCTATCACGCTTCTGGGACTCACGAGTGATGCTGGATTCGCATTTGGCGATATCATCGCCTAACCCCCACAGATTCAACTCCTAACACAAGGCCCCGCCCTATCGGGGGCGGGGCCTTCTCTTTCCCTCATTCCGCATCCGCCGTCACGCGGCGTCCCTTCCGGGAGATCCGTCATGTCCGCTCCCGTCGTCACGGTCATCGTGCCCAGCTACAATTACGCCCGCTACCTGCCCGGCGCGTTGCGCGGCGTTCTGGGGCAGAGCGTGGCAGACATCGAAATTCTGCTGGTGGAGGACGGCTCCACGGACCAGTCCCTGGCCGTGGCCCGGGCCTTTGCCGCGCGCGACCCCAGGCTGCGCGTGCTGACTCATGCGGACGGCAAAAACCACGGCCTGCCCGCCGGTCTGGCCCTGGGCCTGGCCGAGGCGCGGGGCCGCTGGACGGCTTTTCTGGAAGCCGACGACCTCTGGCATCCCCACTGTCTGGAGCGCCGCCTGGAGGCTGCGGAACAAGTCACGGCACAGGGCGGCGCGGGCGTGGTCTGCAACGACATCGCCCCCTTCGCCATGCCCGGAGCCGACACGGCCTGGTTTGAGGGCTATGTGCCGCGCGTCATGCGCTGGCACGCCCGGCATGAGCGGACCGTGTGCGACGTGCGGCCCTTTTTGCTGGAAAACAAGATCCCCACCTTTTCCTGCGCCATGGCCCGCACGGACCTCTTGCGCCGGATTTCTCTGCAAACGCCCGTGCCGCGCTGGCTGGACTGGTGGGTCTGGGCGCAGCTCGCCGCGCGCGTGCCCTTTGCCTTTGCGCCGGAAAAGCTGACCCGCTGGCGGCTGCACCCCAAAAGCTGGCATCACAAGGTGGAGGTCTTCAGCTATCTGGAGGACTTCCGGCGCATGGGACGCGGCTTCCGCCGCCTGTTCGCCCGCGATCTGGCCCGGCAAAGGCAATGGGGCGCTCTGGCCTTTTTGTGGCTGCCCGCCACGCTGCGCCTGGCCGGGCGCATGGCCCTGGTGGCGCGCGAGGACGGCCTTGCGCGCGCCCTGCGCCGCATTTCAGGCAGGGTGGACGCCGTGCGCTCCATCCGCAAGCTGTAGAGCGATTTCAAAGGTAAAACCACGCTTTTC
>NZ_VUMH01000022.1 GCF_009696265.1 Desulfovibrio porci | reverse complement strand
TCGACCGCGTGCAGTCAATTTGGCATTCTTATGGCTGTTCACCCTGTCCTCGGCTCGGTTTACTGTTGTCTGTCAACTCCAGCTTTACCGGCTTGAGGCAGGGTGAACAACCTATTGGAACATTACACCTAGGTCCTTCTGTCACAGAACTGTGGGGAGCCCCGGCAACGGGGCTCCCGTCGCCGGGGGGGTTGTGCCCCTCTTTTTCCGGGGAGCATATGGCGAATTTCTGTTACCGGGCCATTGACGGCCGCGGCAGGAATGCCAAGGGCATGATCGAAGCCGCCAGCCAGCGGCTGGCCGTCAGCCTGCTGCACGAGCGCGGCTTGGTGCCGCTTTCCGTGTCTCCGGCCGCCTCTTCCGGCGCCGCGTCCGTGGCGGCCGCCGGGTCGCGTTCCGGTTTCCGCGCCCGTCTGATGCAGCGCCTGCGCCCGGTTTCCAAAGCCGCCGTGGCGGGCATGGCCCGGCAACTGGCGACCCTGCTGCGGGCCGGGCTGCCGCTGGACGAGGCTCTTTCCGCCATTTGCGCGCACGGCGATGATTCGGCCCTTTCCGGCATTGTGGCCCACCTGCGGGACCGCATCCTTTCCGGCGGGGATCTGGCCGACGGTCTGGCGGAGTTTCCGCGCGTCTTTTCCTCCACCTTTGTGACCATGGTTCGCGCCGGAGAGGCCTCCGGCACGCTGGAAATCGTGGTGGAGCGTTTCGCCGAGCACATTGAGCAGCAGGTGGCCCTGCAGCGCAAGGTGCAGGCCACGCTGGCCTATCCGCTGCTCATGCTGGTGGTGGGCACGGGCGTGGTGGTTTTTCTGCTCACGTTCGTGATCCCCAAGGTCACCCGGATTTTCGCGGACATGGGGCGCGAACTGCCCCTGCCCACCCGCATTCTGCTCGGCGTCAGTGATACGCTGCGCGCGGGCTGGTGGGTCTTTCCCCTGTTGATCCTGCTGGCCGCGCTGGCGGTCTGGCGCATACGCCAAAGCCCGGAGGGCAGGCGGCGCATCCAGCGGAAAATTTTGCGCTGCCCCGGCATCCGGGGCATGTACCGGCCGCTGCTGGTGGGGCATATGACGCGCACCCTGGGCATGCTGCTCAAAAACGGGGTTTCGTTGCTCAAGGCTTTGCACATCGTCAGGTCGGCGGCCGACAATCTGCTCATGGCCGAGGCCGTGCAGAACATGATTGACGGCGTTCAGGCCGGGCGCGATCTTTCGGGCTATATGGACAATACCGTGCTTTTTCCGCCGCTCGCCCGCCAGATGGTGGCCGCCGGGGAGCGCAGCGGCCAGTTGGGCGAAATGCTGCTGTGGGTTGCCGGAGACTGCGAAAACCGCGTGGCCGCACGCCTGCAAATGCTCACCTCGCTCATGGAGCCGGTGATGATCTTGATTCTGGGCGGTCTGGTGGGCTTTGTGGTCATTGCCATCATCATGCCCATTTTTGAGATGAGCAGTCTGGTGGGATGAACATGGACGCGCGCCGATCAGCGACTTTTGCCGCCATGCTGGCCTGTCTCGCGCTCATGGCCTGGTTCCTGGCCCGGGGCACGTTTTACCTGCGGGAGGACGGTCCCGCGCCGTCGCTCTCGCCGCCGCTCCCGGCGCTGAGCCGCGCCGGGGTCGCGACGGGGCCGCAGGCCGTCAGCCTTGAGGAGATCCTCCGGCGCAACCTCTTCGGCGCGGCCGTGGAAGCGCCCGATTTTCCGGGAGCGGCCAGGCGGCCGGACGGCACGCTTTCGCCGGAGGAAGAGGCGGAACTCGCGGGCAGTCTGGAGGCCATTCCGGTGAGCAAGCTGGGCTGGAAATTGCTCGGCACGGTCGTGAACAGCACGGGCCGGGGCAAAAACCGCGCGGTGATCCAGATTGACGGCAGGCAGGAGCCCTATGCCGAAGGCGCGGAGATCAAAGGCTGGAAAGTGGCCTACATTCAGCGCCGGACCGTGGTGCTGGCCAGGGGCGGCAGGAAGGAACGTCTGCAAATCGAGGGCGGCGCGCTTCCCCAGGCAGGCGTCGCTGCCGCCGCGCGGGCCCCGGCCCTGCGCAAAAGCCTGAACCGGACTGAGCTGCGCCGCGCAATGACGGATCCCGGCGCGCTGATGCGCAGCGTCAGCATACGTCCGCAGGCATTGGGAGCTTATCGGGGTCTGCGCATCGTGGCGCTGGAACAGGACAGCTATCTGAGCGGGCTCGGCCTGCTCCGGGACGATCTTCTGCTCACGGCCAACGGCAAGGCCCTGACCGACCTGCGGGATCTGGCCGGATTCGGGGACTTGCTCAATGAGAAAAATATCAGACTGGAAGTCTTGCGTGACGGCAAAAAAATCATTCTTGACTATGAACTTCAAGGATAAGGCCATGCCCTTCGCCCTGCAAAAAATTTCGCGTCTGCTCCTGCTTCTGCTTGCCCTCGGCTGTATCGCGCCCGTGCCGGGCGTCGCGGCGGCCGCGTCTTCCGGCGGCGTGACCCTGGATTTCGAGGACGCGGACATCCACAGTCTGATCAAGTACATCAGCGAGGCCACGGGCCACAATTTCATCACCGATCCCTCGGTCAAGGGCAAGGTCACGGTCTATTCGCCGGTCAAGGTCACGCCGGAAGAGGCCTTTCAGATCTTTGTGGACATCCTGCGGGTGCAGGGTTTTGCGCTGCAGAAGAGCGGGGCGAGCTGGAAGATTCTGCCTCTGAAGGAGGGCATCAGTCAGGACGGCTCGGCCACGGTGGGCGGCAAGCCCGGCGATGCCCGTGAAACCGTGAATACCCAGATCATCCAGCTCAAGGTGGGCGTGGCCTCGGAACTGGCCAAGGTGCTGCCCGCGCTGCTCGGCAAGGATTTCGCCATTTCCGCCTACACGCCCTCCAACACCATCGCCATCACCGCGCCGTCCAGCAATATCGACCGGGCCTTGGTCTTTCTGGAACAGGTGGAAAACAGCAACACGCGCGGCAGAACCGTAACCATTCCCCTGACCCACGGCGACGCCAAAAGCCTGGCCTCCACGCTGTCCAAGGTGCTCAAGGGCCGCGACGAGGAGGACGCCAAAAAAGGCCGCATCAGCCTGAGTCTGGTGGTGCCCGACGAGCGCACCAACAGCCTGCTGGTCTACGGCGGCGGCGACGCCATCAACATGGCCCGGAACACCATCGGCTCGCTGGACATCGCCACGCCCAAGGGCAAGGGCGACGTGCATATGATCCAGCTGGACAACGCCAAGGCCGAGGATCTGGCCATGGTCATCAACGCCCTGGTGGAGCGCCAGGTGGCCGGGACCGGCGGCGAGGACAAAAAGCCGGACCTTGTGCTCTCCAAAGACATCAAGGTGGTGGCGGACAAGGCCACCAACAGCCTGCTGGTCACGGCCCGGCCCGACGAGTTCGAGGCTCTGAGCAACATCATCAAAAAACTTGATGTGGTGCGCAAACAGGTCTTCATCGAGGCCGCCATCATGGAAGTGAGCACCGACGCCTCCTTTTCCTTCGGCATCAACTGGGCTCTGGGCGGCGAACTGAACAAGCAGACCATCGGCCTCGGCGGCGTCAATCTCGGCAGCGGCACCATCGACCTCGGCTCCAATAAACTGGTTTCCCTGCCCTCCGGGGCCAGCCTGGCGGCCATCTTTCGCGACGCCTTCAGCGTGGGCGGCACCTCCTACAATATTCAGTCCATCCTGAACGCGGTCAAAGGCAACGACGACATCAACGTGCTGGCCACCCCGCAGCTGCTGACCCTGGACAATGAGCAGTCTTCTGTGGAGGTGGTGGACAACATCCCCTACGTCAAGGAAACCACCACCCGCAACGACGCGGATTTCACCACCCAGTCCATGGACTACAAGGACGTGGGCGTGAAGCTCAAAATCACGCCGCGCATCAGCGATGAAGGCACGTTGCGCCTGGAAGTGGAGCAGGAGATCAGCCGTGTGACCAACGGCCTGATCACCCTGAACAACGGCAATCAGATCGTGGCCCCCACCACCCGCAAGCGCCTGATCAAATCCACCATTCTGCTGCGGGATACGCAGACGGCCGTCATCGGCGGCCTGCTCGACGACAGCAAAACCTACTCGCAAAGCGAAGTGCCCGGCCTGGGCAGCATCCCGCTGCTGGGCTGGCTGTTCAAATCCCGGACAAACAGATTCACGCGCACCAATCTCTTTGTTTTCATCACGCCCAAGGTCATCAACTCGCCCGGTGAGGCGCAGGACGTCACCCACGAGAAGCAGATGGTGCTGCACGAGACCGGCGTGGGCAAGGACGGCCTGGGACTGCCGATCATGAGCAATCCCAAGCTGCTCAAACCCGTTTTTGTAAACTGAGGACCGCTCATGGCTGTTTTTGCTTCCACTTCCGTGGTTCCCGCCTTGTCCGCCCCGTCCCGGTCTCCGCACTCCGGCCGCGCGCCGGAGCCGCCGGAAGCCCGAGCGGCGGACGCGGCAGGGGAACTGCCGGAATCCGGGGAATTCAGCGAGGCCCGGTATCTGGAAGCCGAAGCCGCACGTCATCAGATGCGCTTCGTGCCGGATCTGGATCAGGCGCTTGACCGGGAAGGCGGGGCGTGGAAGAGCGACGGCGAACTGGTCTGCCGTCTGCCGCTGGCCTGGCTGCGCAGGCATGCCGTGGCGCCGGTGCGCGACGCGGAAGGCCGTCTGGCGCTGGCCGTGGCCCGGCCCGCAGGCTGGCTGCTGGCCCGTGAAATCGGCCTGCTGCTCGGCGAGCGGCCCTGCGTGCCGGTGCTGACCCCTGAAAGCGCCATCCAGAATATCGTCAACCGCATTTTCGGGGAGTCGTCCGGGGAAGAAGGCTCGGTGGCCGAGGTGCTGGGCGCGGGCGCGGACGGGGGCGACGATGCGATCCTCAGCGAAGACGCCGTGGAAGACCTGCTGGAAGACAGCGGCGAGGCCCCCTTCATCCGCCTGGTGAACATGATCCTGGCCCAGGCCGTGCGCGCCGGGGCCAGCGACATCCATATCGAGCCCTACCGCGACGTTTCCCGCGTGCGTTTCCGCCTGGACGGCGTGCTCTATGAGCGCCACAGCCTGAGCAAGGCCCATCACGCGGCCGTGGTCTCGCGCATCAAGGTCATGGCAAAGCTGAACATCGCGGAGAAACGCCTGCCCCAGGACGGGCGCATCGCCATTTCCCTGGGCGGACGGCAGGCGGGTCTGCGCGTGTCCACGCTGCCCACGTCTTTCGGCGAGCGGGTGGTGCTGCGCCTGCTGGAAAAAAACGAGCGCGTGCTTTCCCTGGCCGAACTGGGACTGGGCCGGGAGGATTTTCAGCTCATGAACGGCCTGGTCGGCGCGAGCCACGGCATCGTGCTGGTGACCGGGCCCACGGGCAGCGGCAAAACCACCACGCTTTACGCCGTGCTGCAGGAAATCGCCTCGCCGGACAAAAATATCCTGACCATTGAAGACCCGGTGGAATACGAACTGGACGGCGTGGGCCAGATGCAGGTCAACCCCAAAATCGGTCTCTCTTTTGCCGACGGCCTGCGCTCCATTGTGCGCCAGGACCCGGACGTGATCCTGATCGGCGAAATCCGCGACGGAGAAACCGCTTCCATTGCCGTGCAGTCGGCCCTGACCGGGCATCTGGTCTTTTCCACCCTGCACACCAACGACGCGCCCGGCGCGGTGACGCGCCTGTTCGACATGGGCGTGGAGCCTTTTTTGCTCTCCTCGGTGCTGCGCGGGGTCATCGCCCAGCGTCTGGTGCGCGTGCTCTGCCCGCACTGCAAGGAAGCCCGCGCGCCAAGCCGGAACGAGCTGGCAAGCCTGGGCCGGGCCGCCCGCGTCCTGGAGCCGGGCCGGCCCCTCTATCATGCCGTGGGCTGTCCGCAGTGCATGGACACCGGCTACAGGGGCCGCATGGCCATTTATGAGATCATGCCGGTCAGCGACGGCCTGAAACGGCTGATCGTGGACAAGAGCGACGCCAACGCCCTGGAGGCCCAGGCCATCGGCGAGGGCATGCGCAACTTGCGGCACGACGGCATGCTCAAGGTGGCGGCGGGCCTGACGTCGCTTACGGAAGTGGAGCGGGTGGTCCGGATATGATCCGCGCGCTCTGGGATGATCTGCTGGTCCGGGTCCAGGCCTGGCCCCGCGCGGCCCGACGGCGCGCGGCCGTGCTTCCGCTCTGCGGCCTGGCCTTTTACGCCCTGTTTTGCGGCCTGTTCTACGCCGGGGAACAGGTGGACGCGCGCCTGGGAAGCGTAAGCCGGGCGGCTGTGGCCATGGGCATCGGTTTTGAGCGGCCCCGGATTTCCTATTTTCCTCCGGCGGCCAGTCTGGATGCGTTGTGGCTGCCGTTACGCGCCCTGTCCGGCGATGCGGGCCGGACGCCCGCATTGATCCTGCGCGACGTGCGGCTGGAAATGCATTTTTTCCCCGCGCGGCTGACGGTTCAGGCCCGGCTGGCGGGCGGAGAGCTGCATCTGCTGCTGACGCCTTCAGCCTTTTTCCGGCCCGACGCCTGCGCTGTGCGGGCTGAGGCAAAAGGGCTTGATCTTGCGGAACTCGGCGCCGCCCTGACCGGCGACGGGGCTTTGCTGCGGCTCATGGGCGGCAGCCTGAGCGCCTCGTGCGACGCCAGCGTGCCGTTGCGCGACGGCAGGCCGGTATTCGGCGGCAGCGGGGGCGGACTGTCCCTGACCCTGCACGGAGGCGCGCTGGAGCATTCCCTGCCCATGCTGCGCGCGCCCCGTCTGGAGGGTCTGGACGGCCGGATGGAACTGGTCTGGAAAAAGAACGCCCTGGAGTTGCGCCAATGCGCCCTGAACAATGCCGTCCTGCAACTCCAGGCCGAAGGCCGGGCGACGCTGGCCCCGGCCGCGGGGGACAGCCGCCTGGATTTGCGGGCGGTGCTGCGTCTGGCGCCGGAACAACTGCGGGAGGAGCTGACCCCCGCCAGAACCTTCCAGTCCTTTACCAGCAGGGGAGAGGCCCGCGTGCGGATCAGCGGCGCAGCGCGGCGGCCTTCCATTGAGCTGCAATCCTGACGGGTGGACCATGCCGCGAAAACAGAGCCTGATCTTTCTGCAGACAGCGGACGCGCTGGTGGGCGCGCTCTGCGGCCCGGACCTGAAAAGCCGGGAAGCGCTATGCCTGCGGCGCGCTCCCTGTCCGGACAGCCGTCCGGAAAGCCTGCGCGCGGCTCTGGACGGCGTGCTGGAGGCCCTGACCCCGGCAAGACCCGGCGTGACGGGAGCAGAGCCGTTTTCCTTTCCCGCGGATGTGCGCCTTTGCCTGGCGGCCGACATGGCCCTGTTCCGGGACTGGAGCTTTCCCTTCCGCTCCGGCGCCAAGGCCCGGCAGGCCCTCAATCTTCTGCTGGAAACGGAATTTCCCTGTGATGCGGCGGCGCTTGGGCACCGCATTTGTCTGACGGGCGGCGCGGACGGCGGCAAGGGCCTCCAGGCCGTGAGTGTTTCCCTTCCCGCGGGGCTGCCGGAAGCCTGGCAGGCGGCGCTGGCGGAACGGGGCCTGTATCCGCGCCTGATCACTGTGGATCCCTTTCCGCTGTTGCTCGGCCTGCCCCGGCTGAAGGGGGTAAGCCTTTTTTTGCATCTCCGGCCCGGATACAGCGTGCTGGCGGCCCTGGACAGCAAAGTGGTCCGGCGGGTGCGGGTGTTGGAACGCCCGTTGCCGCCGCAAGGCGGGGATTGCGCCGATCCGGCGGCGCTGGTTCGCGCAGCCGCTCTGGCGCTTGACGGCCTGCCCCTGACGCCGGAACGCCTGCTGATCTGCGGCGAGGCCTGCCGGGGCCGGGAAGCCGCCACTCTGGGGGACGCCTTTGAGTTGCCCGCGCAGGTGCTGGGACGGGATACGCTCCTTTATGGCCTGTCGGCGCTTCCGGGCGAGAGCGAGGCGGACTGCCTGTCCGTTCTCTGCCTGGCCAAAATGCCGCTGCGTGATCCCCGGCGGCGTCGCTTGTACCCCGCCTTCCAGCAGGCGCGCTCTTTTTCCGGCGTCGCGGGCCTTAGCCCGACCCGGTGCAGGAAGCTGATCCCGGCCGCAGCCTGTCTGCTCTGCCTGGCGCTGGCCTTTCTGTTCAGCGTCTGGGCCGAGGGCCATGCCCGGCACCGGCAGGCGCGGGAACTGGAAGCCCAAACCCAGGCTATATACCGCAAGGCCGTGCCCGACGCGCGCGGCCCGGCCAGTCTCATGCGGATGCGGAGCATTCTGCAGGGCCGCCTCGCGGACTTGCGCGGCGAGCAGCGCGCTCAGAGCGATTTTCCCGTACTGCGGCTTCTGCGCGCCATGCATACGGCGGCTCCGCCCAAGCTCGCCGTGCGCGTGGACAGATTGAGCCTGGATGCGAAGCCCTGCCGGATCAGCGGCAGCGCCGTGGACTATGATGCCGTCAACAGCCTGCGCGACGCCTTTGCCGGCATTCCCGGCGTGGCCGCGGTCAATATTGTCAGCGCGGCCAGCCGGACCGGGAAAAACGCCGCCGGCGCGGAAAGGGGCCGGAGCGGAGGAGGGACAGTACATTTCGAACTGGATCTGCTCCGGGAGGAGGCGCGGCCATGACCATCTCCCGTCCCCTGCTGGCGGGGCTCATCGCAATGCTGGCGGTGCTGGCGCTGTTCTGGGGCGTGCTGCCGCTGTTTTCCTGGCGTGCCGAGGGCAATGCCCGCCTGGCGCGCGCCCAGGCCGGGCAGGCCGAAATCCGCGCCCTGGCCGAGGAATACGGGCGACTGGCCCAAAGCGCTCCGGCCGAAGCCCGGCAACAGCAGAGCCTGTTCAGTCTGGTCAACAGCGAGGCCGGACGCCTGCAGCTTGCCCGGCGCATTGAAGCGGCCCGCCCCGCCAGGCTTCGGGAAGGAAACGGTCGGGGCGGCTCCGTCGAGTCTCTGGAACTGCGCATGACCGGCCTCTACCTCAAGCAGTGCCTGGAGTGGTTGCAGGCGCTGGAAGCCGTGCCCGGCCTGCGTATTGAGAGCCTGAACCTGCAACGCACGGGGCAGAACCAACTGGATCTGGATTGCGCCCTTTCCCGTCCGGGAGGCGCGCCGTGAGCCGTTGTTTCCGTTTTTCGCGTCGGCCGCGTCAGCCCCGCCAGGGCGGCTTCACCCTGCTGGAAGTGCTGGTGGCTCTGACCGTGTTGAGCCTGGTGGCCCTGCTGGTCATCCGCGTCAGCGGGGACAGCCTGAGCCAGCTTGCGGAAACCGGCTGGGCGGATCAGGCCGTGCGCCTGGGGCGGGCCAGGCTGGTGACGCTGTTGCGGGAAGACCGCAAAAATCTTGAGCAGTGGGGCACCCTGGCCCCGGAGATGCCGGAGGTGGAATGGCGTTCCAAACTCTATGCCCTGCGCGGCCTGAACGGCAAGCGGCTGGAATTCACGCTGACTGAGACGCAGGGCACGCGTGGACGGGAGGTCGTGCTTGAATACGTCCTGCCGGAATAGGCGCGCGGAGGCGGGCTTCACCCTGCTGGAACTGCTGATCGCCATGGCCCTGACCGCCGTGATCGGCATGGTGCTGTTCAGCACCTACAGCATGGTCATGAACAACGGGCAGTCCGTGCGCGCGCTGGTGCTTGAACGGGAGGGGGAGCGGATTTACCGGGGCGTGCTGGACAACGACATGGCCGGCCTCTGCCGGGGCGAGGAGGGGGAGAACGGCCTGCCCGGACTTTCGCGGCGGCCCATCGTGCCGTCCGCCGAATTTTACCGCCAAACCGGCATTGAGCCGCCCGAGCCCACGAACGATGAGGTAGTGCTGTCTTTCGCCGGAGGCGTGCGCCTTGCCCGCGAATCCATAACCGGACCTGACGGCCTGGATGGGCCGGTCTGCGTGGAATACGTGCTGCGCGCGGGCGGACGGGGCAAAGCCCTGATCCGGCGGGAACGGGGCTACTGCGGCGTGGAAGGGGACTTCCCCTGGGCGGAATTCGTGCTGCTGCGCGGGCTGCAATCCGTGGACACGGCCCTGTACATTTCCGGCAAAGGCTGGCTCCCGGGCTGGGAGGCGCGGACTGAAGCCGGGGATTTCCCCAGGGCGGTGCGCTTCACTCTTCTGCGCGAAGGCGAAACCGAGCCGGAGGTTTTTCTGGCCCCGGTCTTTGCCTGGAGGTCGGATGAGGAAGAAAAGTAAGCGGGCGGAAACACGCGCCGCTGAAGGCGAAAGAGGCGCGGTGCTGATTCTGGTGCTTTTTGTGCTGGCGGGCCTGGCCGTGCTGACGGTGGAATTCAGCCGGGATACCTTGCTGGACCGCGCGCTTTCCACCACCAGCCGGTCCATTCTGGCTTCCAAGCTGCTGCTGGAGAGCGGCGGGCAACTGGCGGCCACAGTGCTGGTCCGGAACAATCAGGCGGCCCTGCCGGACCATCCGCGCAAGGAATGGGGGCGCTTCGCCTGGCTGCTGCAAAAACTTTCGGCGGAACTGCGCGGCAGCGAGCTGAGCGGTTCCATTGAGGACGAAAACAGCTTTTTCCCGGTCAACGCCCTGTTTTACGAGCGCCCCTCGGAAAAGGCCAGGGCGGAGCAGTATGCCGCGCTGTTCACCCGCCTGCTGGCGACAGTGATGGTGCTGCACGGGTTTGAGGGCGACATGGAGGCCGCCCGGCAACGCGCCGGGGATTTTATGGCTTCGCTCAGGCAGTGGGGCGGGGCCGCGCCGCTGGATGAGGAGTCCCGGCGCTGGTATCTGGCGCAAAAGCCGGTCTGCCTGCCGCCGGGCAGGCCGCCGCGCAGCCTGGACGAATTTCTGCTCATGCGCTGGCCGGGCCTGGATCAGGCGGACGCGGCCGGGCGGGCCTGGATCAGGCAGGTGCTGCTGGGCGGGGCGGGTCTGCCCGGCCTGCTGGAGCACCTGACGCTCTGGAGCCGCGGACCCATGAACATCAACACCCTGCGCCCGGCGGTGCTGGCGGCCCTGGTGGAGGATCCCAACCAGATCAAGGCCTTTGTCAGTGCCATCACGCGCTACAGGGACGATTCCGGCAACAGGCTGGACGAAGACTGGTATGACGGCATTTTTTCCGCCCACAGCGTGCCCATGCTTCCACCGGACATGCTGGACACCCGCAGCCGCTGGTTCCGGCTGCACCTGACGGCGGGTCAGGGGGCCAGAAAAAACCGGCTGACGGCCGTGGGCTGGGTCACCAATACCTATATGAACTGGCAGTACAGAGTGGTTGAATAGCCGGGCCCCGGACAGCGGGCGCGGCAAGGCGATTTTTCCGGGAGGATACGGATATGGCAAGAGATTGCGGAACAAGAGAGGCGAAAGAGGCGCGCCGCCCCGTGCGGCCGGACAGCGGCTTCACCCTGCTGGAGCTGATGATCGTCATTGTGATTCTGGGCATTCTGGGGGCCATCGTGGCCCCGCGCCTGATGGACGAGCCGGACAAGGCCCGCGTGGTGCAGGCCAGGCTGCAGATTGAAAATCTGGCCACGGCCGTGAAGAAATTTTATTTGGACAACGGCTTTTATCCCACCACCGAGCAGGGCCTGGAGGCTCTGGTCAGCCGTCCGTCCACCGGCAGAATTCCCAAGAATTATCCGCCCAACGGCTACATTTCAAAAATCCCCAAGGATCCCTGGAACAACGACTATATCTATACCGCGCCGGGCCGCAAAACGCCTTTTGAGATCATGAGCCTTGGGGCCGACGGCGCGGAAGGCGGCGAAGGCTATGCCGCCGACGTCTGGAACGAGGACGTGCCGCTTGACCGCTGAAGCGGAGCGCGCGCGGGGCTTTACCCTGCTTGAGCTGCTGGTCGTGCTGCTGATCGCCGGCATTTTGCTCGGCATCGGCATCGGCGCGGTTTCCACGGGAAAAAACGCCCTGAGCGGCGCCGCGCAACTGCTGGTCACCGCCGCGCTCACGGCGCGCAGCCGGGCCATGCTGTGCAACGCCCCGGTGACGTTGCGGCTTTCGCCGGGCGCGCTGGCCGTGAGCGGCGGCCCGGAGAGTCTTTGGGAAAAGGAGTTCCCGCGCGGGGTGGAAGCCGTGTCCGTCAACAGCAGGCCGTTGGCCGGAGGCGCGCGCTCCGTTGTTTTCCAGCCGTTGGGCCTGGTGCGGGAACAGGTGGTGGTGCTGCGCTCGGATGCCGCCGAGCTTTCGGTCTATGTTCCGGCCACGGGCAGCCCCCGTGTGCTGGAAGGCCGGTATACCCTGGAGCGGATTCGTAAGGAGTATTTATGAGTGTTGCAGAACGCCGCCCGTTTGCGCGTTGTCGGAGCCTTGCCGCACCGGCGGCCCGGCTTGGCATGGCTTTGATTTTGCTGGCGGCTCTGGGTTGCGCCGCAGGCCCCCGGCGGGCCGCGTCCACGTCCGTGCCGCCGCAGAACGTGGACGCGGCGGTCAACGCCTACACGCGGGGCGACTGCCGCGAAAGCATCCGTCTGTTCAGCGCGACCCTGCATGGACAGGAGCATCCCGCTCTGCTCAACGGCCTGGGCATGGCTCAACTGCAGTGCAGGCAAGCGCGGAATGCCGTGGACAGCCTGCAGCGGGCGGTTTCGCTTTCGCCGGATTCAGCGGCCCTGCATACCAACCTGGCCACGGCTTTTTTTGCTCTGGGCGAGTACCGCAAGGCCGAGCGCGAGTTCGACGCGGCCCTGCGTCTGGATTCCGCCAATCCCGAGGCCCTGGTGGGCAAGGCGGGCATCATGCTGCGCAAAAAACAGCCGGAAAAGGCCCTGAAGCTGCTTTCGCAGGTCAGCGGGAACGAGGCCGCCGCCCCGGAGATGCTCTATGACCGCGCACTGGCTCTGTATCAGATGGGCCTTGCCGCGGACGCGGAAAGCATTTTGCAGCGTTACGCCGACGTTCACCCCCATGACGCGGAAGCCCAAAACGCGCTGGGGGTCGTCACGTTGGGCCTCAAAAAGCTTGATCAGGCCAAGGCGCATCTGGATCGGGCCGTCGCCCTGATGCCGGAACAGGGCATTTACTATTACAACCGGGGCGTGGTGCTGAAAGCGAAAAAGGATTTCCCGGCGGCGGTGGAGGATTACAGCCGGGCCATCGCCTTTATGCCGGAACTGGCCGAAGCCTATGTGGACCGCGGCGACCTGCGTTTTTTGCTCCGCGAGCCTGAAGCGGGTTGCAAAGATTTGAAAAAAGCCTGCGACCTGGGCCAATGCGAGCGCTTCAGAAAATTCCAGGAGGCCGGGCGCTGCCGTGCGGAATTCTGGCAATAGCCCCCTCGCGGGGCAAAAGGCCGGGCTGCCCGGCCATGCCCCGCCCGGCCTCTTGCGTGATCTGCTGCGCGGCCTTGCCCGCGCCTGCGCATGGGGGCGGCTGCGGCAAGCCCTGCGCGACCGCCGGACCTGGGCGGCTTTCGCTCTGGGCGGCGTGGGTCTTTTTTTCAGCCCCGGCCCCATGCCGCCCCTTTGGCGGCTGGCCTGCGCGGCTCTGGCCGAAGAAGCGACCTGGCGGGCGCTCTTGCAGCGGGAAGCCGAAGCCCGTTGGCCGGGAGGTTTTGGCGGTGCTGTCCTGACCCGTGGCAATATACTGGTTTCACTGCTTTTTGCGGCGGCGCACGCCGTTACGCAGCCCGTGCTGATGGCCGCGCTGACTTTTTTCCCTTCCCTTGTCCTGGGCGCGCTCTGGACGCGTCACGGTTCGCTCTGGCTCTGCGCGGGTCTGCATTTCTGGTACAATCTCGTTTTTTTTGCGGAGGTCGTCTCATCATAACATGTTCGCGTTCCTCCATGCCCCGGTCCGGTTTGCGGCAAAAGGCCCCGGCGTTGAACGCCCGCAGGCAAAAGGCCCGCGGGAAAATCCCGCGGGCCGTGATGAAAAAAGGCATGTCAATGAAGGGAAAAAGCTTTGCCCCGCATAAAACCGTTGGACAGGCGCTATGCGTTGCCGCGTCCGCGCCATATGCGGATGGCGGCTATCATGCCCAGTCCGAGCAGGAGGAACAGCAGATCATACGCCGGCGTGGAGCCGACGGTGCATCCGCCTCCGCTTCCGTCGCCGCCGCCGGCGGGAGAGCCGCCCCGGCCGTTCCGGGGAAGCGGACCCGTGCTGGCAAGAGCCACCGGATCCGCAATTTTGCCGGAGGATTTGTCCGCGTCGAAGACCGGGTCATCGTCCGCAATGACGAAGAACGCGATGTAGCTATGATCCATCACCAGAGTGTCGGAAGGCTCAAGAGCTCTGGTCGGCGCGTCGATGTCGGCGATCCACCACTTGCCCGAAGCAACGGGCAGTTCGTCGTTGGAAGGCATTCCGTAAGTGTAGGTGGCGGCCCGGTTTTCGCTCAGCTTGTACAGGCTGAATTCGCTGACCGTGGCGTTGTTGCCCAGAAAATTCATCTGAAAGACGGCGCTCTTGCCCGCGGGCGCCTCGCATGTGAAGGAGAAGGTTCCAAAGCGGTTGCTCCCCTTGGGGAGCGAGGCATACTTTTTCTCGGCCGTGGCCGAATCAATGACTTCATACTGGAAATTGGACGGAGTCACGCCATTGGGCTGCATGTACGCGACGTTGAGCTGCGAAACGAAGCTTTCGGAATCGGGCAGCACGCCGTACACGACCTTGTCGCCCACAATGGTGGAAGCCACGCGTATTGCGGCCAATTGTCCGGGAGCGGCATTGAACGGGCTCTGGTCGAGAATGACGAAGTCGGCGAACTTGCCGGTCGCGATGGAGCCCACCCGGTCCTCAATGCGGTTCTGGTAGGCGGGCACAATGGTGAGGCCGTGCAGGGCCTGCAGGACGTTGATGCGCTGGTCGTAGTTCCAGAAGGGTTTTTCCGCGCCGCCCTTCACTTCGGGATAAGAGGCGACGGCGTCGAGGTCCTTGCCCTGGCCGCTGACCAGCGTGCCGCCCGCGCCGAGCGATGTGGGAGCGGAACGGCGTTCCACAGCCGACTGGAGGCTGCGGAGCGGCGAAATCGGAGTCACGGTGGTGTCGTTATGGAACGTGTACAGGTTGTCCATGGCGACGCTCCAGCCTGCGGGATTCATGTTCTTGCCGCGGCCGGGCCCCATGAAGATTTCCAGATGGCGGTCGCCCCAGAAATACGCATGATTGATGAAGTAGGAGTTGATCAGGTTCTGATCGCGCATCAGCTGCCCGTTGCCGAGGGCGGCGCGCAGGCCGGTATCCACGGCGGTGCCGGACAGGTTGTTGTACATGTCCCTGGTGGCGTCGAGCTTGGAATAGTCGCCCACAAGACGTTCGATATGCTGGCGTTCCATCATCTGGGCATGGATCGACGTGTGGCGCGTATCCTTGACGTCAGGATGGGCCGCAACGGCTTTTTCCACCGCTGTGATGAAGTCTTCCGACGCCTGGCTGCCGTTGGTGTGGATTTCGATCGGCTCGGCCATGGCGTGGTAGAAATCGACCATCTCTTCCAGCTTTTCCCTGGAATAGGTCACGGCGCTCGGCAGACCGTTGTAGCCGGGTTCATACCCGCCCCACGCAGGGTCCCAGTAGCCGGGCGTCTTGAAATAGCCGGTATAGCCCTGGTTCGAACCGTCATACACGAACTTCCAGGCGCCCAGGAAAATGCGGTCCGCGGGCAAGCCTTTGGGCGCTTCGCCGCCCTGCACGTTTTTCAGGCTCAGGCTGGTGATGTCGTCACCGACGGAAGGCGAATCAGCGCCTTTTACCTTGTAGCCGTCGCCGGTCCAGCCGAGGGACATGCGGGAAACTTCGCCGAGATCGAAGATATTCCCGATATTCATGTAGCCGAAGGGGTGCAGGATAAGACGTATGTCCATGACGCCCTGCTGAAGGCCGCCCTGCACTTCGCCGAGGTTGTACCCGGTGTACGACGTAATCTTGCCGTCGGGGCCGAAACCTGCGGGCATGGCGAAGGTTCCCGCGCCCTGGTCGGCGGTGGTCACGCCCGCCGCCGCATAGACCTGCGACGTGCGGGCCACGGCCTTCACGCCCTTGTTGGTCACGGCCGGGGCGTCACCCGCGCTGAGAAGGCCCATGGCCGCCGATTCCGCGAAGACGCCCGTCAGTTCCCAGGAGCCGTCGGCGGCCTTGCGGGTCCGCACGCCGGGGTATTCGACGCCGTTCCTCACATACACGCCGTCGGCGTTGATATCTTTGGAGTCAATGCCGGAGTTCTTGAGCGCAAGGCTGTTTGCGGCGCGCAGATGCTCGGAGGTATGCAGCACCACGATGGGATGGTCGAGGCTCGCCTTGTCGAGATCCTCCTTGGTGGGGTGGCGGCGCTCCTTGACCAGCGTGTCGTCATAACCCACGCCGTCGACCACCTTGCCCTTTTCGGTCTGGGCCGCTCGCGCCGCCAGCGCCGGGATGTAGTCCTCAACAATGCTGTTCATGGCGCCGATGGGCGGGCTGTTCAGGTTGACCTGAAAGAGATCGATCCGGCCCTGATTGGGGAAGTGGCTGTGCCCGTCCACAAAACCGGGCAGCATGGACTTGCCCTTGAGGTCAACGATTTTGCCGACATTGTTCGGGTCGAAAAATCCTTGCGTCCTGGCCTGCGCCTCGCTTCCGACAAATACGATTTTTCCGCCCAGCGTCGCGACGACTTCAGCCATGTGGGGTTTGTCCAGGGCGGACGGCTTATGAAAGTCTTCTGTAACAGTATAGATGTTTCCGCCATGATACACTGTATCGGCCTTCAGCGCCGCCGCGTGCGCCGGCCCTCCGCCGCCGAGAACCAGCGCCAGACCCATGGCGCAGAACAAAGTTTTCATCCGAAATGCCATATCTGCTCCTTTATCGGTTGTAAAATAATACGCCAACTTTATCATCACTGTGCAAATGCCGTGCTAAAAGGCGGTTATGGCGCTATTCCACTGCATTAGGGAAAATAATACGATATTATGAAAGAAAAGAAGAAATAAATTGATTAAATTTTTTACCTCTTTTCTCGATTTTTTATCGCGCTGCCGGGAATGCTCAAAAAAGGATATGCTCCATGTCGGCACTGCCGCCCCACCTGCTTCCCCTGTTTCTCAGGGTTGTTTTGTCCCTTTTGGCCGAGGGCGCTCCGCTGGACGCGCTCGCCCGGTATGCGGGGCAGGACGCCGAAACCGTCAGGGAGGCTCTGGGGAAGCTTCCGGAAACGGGTGAAATACATGGCCGGGAAGGCGAAAGCCTCTGGCGGCATTTCGGGAGGGAGAAAGCGGAGCGTCTTCTCCGGGCGCTCCGGGAGCGTCTTGCGGGCCGGCCCGCAACGCCGTTCGTGGAAGGGCTTCTTCAACTGGCCGGGGACGACCGTCTCACGGGCATCCGCAATCTGCTGGACAGCCTGCCGGGTCTGCTTGCGCGGAGCGCCGTCACCGAACTCGGCGCGCTCCTTGAAATCGGCATGACCCGACTTGCCGGGCAGAAAGACGCCGCCTTCAGCGACAGCGAATATAATCATTTTTTGAAAGCGGTCTGTTCCTGCTGCACCTACGTCATCCTGCTCGAAATCAAGCAACCTCTCATGCTGCGGCTGATCGCGGACATCCGGGAAACGGCCGAGCGGCGGGGAAACGAGCGGGTGCTGTGCCTGGTGGACGTCATGGAATGCATGCTGGAGGGACTGCTGTCCGATCAGATGCGCTCGGACCGGGGACATGCGGTGCGGGAACGCCTGCTGGAGAGGCTGCAACGCATCAACGATGCGGAGCTGTCGGAAATGCGGCTTTACTTCATGGCCAATCCCCAGTTCAACGGCTGCCGGACCTTCATGCACTATCACGCCCAGCTCCGGGCCAGGAAATCCCATTTTTATCTCAGCGACGCCATCCGGTACCTGTATACGTACGGGGCCTGCGCGGCCTCCCTGTATCTGGGGCACTGCGCCTTTTCCCTCGGACTGTGCGAGGCCGTGCGCAACACGTTGGGGCGGAAAAGCCCCCACAGTCTCCGCACCTGGAACATCTACCACGCGATCGTTCTTTTTGAGAACGGCGATACGGAAAAAGGACTGGAGCGCGTCACGGAAAGCCTGTGCGCGCTCGCGCCGCACAGCGAAACGCGTCCCTATCTTCTCGCCTGCCATGTGCTGGCGCGCTTTCAGCTCTTGGCGGGGCGCATCCGGCAGTCGCACCGCATGATGGGCAAGCTGCTTTCCCTGGCCGCGCGGCACGGCATTTCCGCCAGCTACCCCGTGTCATGGTTCTGGGACCTGCACCTGCACTACCGGCTCCACGGACTTCCCGATTTCGAGGGCTTTTCCCTTGAAGAGGATCTGGAGCGCGGGCTGGCCAGTTCGAGCGAATCCATCCGGGCCTTTGCCCTGCGCACGCGCGCTATGCTCAACAAGGCCGAAGGCGACCGGGCGGGCGCGCTCCCCCTGCTGGAAATGAGCGCCGCCCTGTTCCGCGAGAACGACATGCCCTGCGAGCTCGCAAAAACATGGCTGTACATGGCCCATGCCGATCCGGCAAACGCCGCCGCGCTCCGGGGCAAAGCCCTTTCCCTGCTCCGGGACTATACCTGCGCGGACTATTCCGGTTATCCCTTCTTTCCCGGTGCGTCCGCCGTGGAGCCGCTTTTTCCCGCGCGGCTCGCTCCCAAATGGGCGCACAAGGCCGCCGAGGCCTGCTCCGCCTTTCTTTCCCGGGTTTCCGTGGAGACGCTCGACGATTTCTTCGTGCTGCTGCTCAACCTCGTCACCGTGGAACTGGACGCCCAATGGGGAATGGCCTTGCGCATGGGCAAGGAGGGAGCGGGTTTTGTCACGGCCTGCAACATCCGGGAAGCCTGCGTTTCCGTCCCGCTCTATGAGGGCCTGCTGGCGCGGGCCGCTGCCGACGGGCAGCCGAAACGCCTCCGGACCGGCACGCAATGCCTGCTCTGCCTGCCTGTGGCGGCGGAACAGGAGAAACTTTTCTTCGTCCTCTCCAGCCCGAACACACGCAAGATTTTTTCCGAAGCCTGCGAGCCGCAGCTGGACATCCTCTCAAGGAGTCTGTCGGCTGAGCTGCTTTCTTTCCTGCGTCTGCAGCGTTATGCGGAAAAGCTTAAAAAAGCCTGCGCGGAACACATCAGCGTAAGCATGCAGGCAAACGAGGAACACAGCATTGAGTATTACGGCAGTCAGATGCGGGAACTGCTGGAACACATCCGTCATGCGGCGGCCACGGATCTGTCCATTCTGCTTCTCGGGGAAACCGGCGTGGGCAAGGAAGTTCTCGCGCGCCGGATACATGCCATGAGCGGCAGCAAGGGGCCGTTTGTCGCGGTTCATCCGGTCAGCACGCCGGAAACGCTGTTTGAAAGCCTGTTCTTCGGGCATGAAAAAGGGGCGTTCACCGGGGCGTCCACCCGGAAAATCGGCTTTTTTGAGCTTGCCGACAACGGAACCCTGTTCATCGACGAAGTGGGGGATATCCCGCTGCCGCTTCAGGCGAAGCTGCTCCGGGTACTGCAGGAGAAAACATTTGTCCGCGTCGGCGGCGTCCGGGAACGCACGTCCCGGTTTCGCCTGCTGGCGGCCACCAACAAGGATCTCTGGAAAGAAGTGCGGGAAAAACGGTTCCGGGAAGACCTGTTTTTCCGTATCTCTGTGCTTCCTCTGACCCTGCCCCCCCTGCGCGAGCGCCCCGAGGATATTCCCATCCTCGCCGCCTCGTTTCTCGAGGCATTCCGGCAACGTTATGGACGCAACTTACCTTCACTCACTCCCGAACACGTGCGGCTTCTCAAAATGTACCGCTGGCCCGGCAATATCCGCGAGCTCAAGAGCGTGATGGAGCGCGCGGCCGTATTGAGCGACGGCAACAAACTCGATTTTTCCTTTCTGCTCCCGCCTCTCGACACAGGCGAGCGCGTTGGGCATGAGACAGAGGGCCTGTTTGCGGACCTGCCGAGTATGGAGACGCTTGAAAAGCGCTATATGGCCTATCTGCTGGAAAAGACCAACGGCAGGATTTGCGGCAGCCATGGGATCGAAGCCATTCTCAAAATGAGTCGTCCTACCGTCTATGCGAAGCTCAAGCGCTACGGCATACGGTAACGACGTTCAGCTTCACCAGGAACGGACCGGCAAGACAGGAATCAAGGATATCCGCGACGTCCGTGACGCCCCCCCCATGCGCATCCCTCCGGCAAATTTTCGGGATGCCGGGCTCATTTGCTGAAAGCAGCGAGCGTGGGTAAGCCCGCCGTTTTTCTTATATTCGCATATTGACGCAGCTCGTAACGGCCTTATTCTTGCATGATAGAGCGTCATGCCCCGTGGGGCGGGCGCCTGGAACCATTGGTTCCCGAGAGCAGGCGGGCGTTGCCCGCCGCCGCACATTCCCGCGTCGAAGCATTGTCCCGATGCGGAATATGCGGCCACACCCGTACGGGGGAGAGCAAAACATGGCAGTATCATATAAGGATTATTACAAACTTCTGGGTGTGGAACGCGGAGCCAAGGCCGAGGAAATTTCCAAGGCCTACAAAAAACTGGCCCGCAAGTACCATCCGGACCTTAATCCGGGCGACAAGCAGGCTGAAGAGAAATTCAAGGAAATCAACGAAGCCTACGAAGTCCTCAAGGACCCGGAAAAGCGCAAACTGTACGACCAGCTCGGTCCTGACTGGCAGCATGGCCAGCAATTCCAGGGCGAGCCCGGATTCGAGAACGTGCATTTCACGTTCAACGGCAAAAGCTTTGACGGTTCCGGCTTTTCGGACTTTTTCGAGACCCTGTTCGGCGGCGCGGCACAAGGCGGCGCGGGCGGCGGGCGCGGGGCGCAGTTCGGCCCCGACCCCTTCGGCGGTTTTTCCTCCCGGCCCCGGCGCGGCCGCGATGTGGAGGCCGAGCTGCCCCTGAGTCTGGAAGAAGCTTCGCGCGGCGGCCGCCGCACCGTGACCCTGCAGATGCCGCAGGGCCCCAAGACCCTGGAGGTCAACGTGCCCGCGGGCATCCGCGAAGGGGCCAAATTGCGGCTGGCCGGGCAGGGCGACCCCGCGCCGGGCGGCACGCCGGGCGACCTGTTCCTGCGGGTGCGCTATCTGCCGCATCCCCTGTTCAAGGTGGAGGGCGAAAACCTGCACTGCGACGTGGCCCTGGCCCCGTGGGAAGCGGCGCTGGGCGCCAAGGTGGCTGTGCCCACCCTTGAAGGGCAGGTGGAGTTGAGCATCCCGGCCGGTTCCAGTTCGGGCCGTAAATTCCGCTTGCGCGGCAAGGGCCTGGGCAGCGGAGCCAATCGCGGCGATCTGCTGGCGCGGGTGATGATCAAAGTACCCGCCCAGTTGAGCGCGGAAGAGAGCGAGCTCTGGCGGAAGCTGGCGGACGTCTCGTCCTTCAAAGCCCGCGTCTGACCAGGTGGAGGTGAAGTATGAGTATGACCAAAAAATCGCCCTCCCTGCCCGCGCCGTCAACGGTCATGGCCTGGGAGGAATTTGTGGAGATTACCGGCGTCGCGCCGGAGCGCCTGCAGGAATTGGTCGCGCTGGGCTGGATCGAAAGCCGGACCAGCGCCACGCAGGTCCTGATGTTCCGCGATGCCGACATTTACAGGGTCCGCAAGCTGGAACGCATCTGCTGCGACTTTGAGCTGCCCGTGGTGGGCGGCGCCATCATCGTGGACCTGCTGGAGCGTATCGACGTCCTGGAGCGCACTGTGCGCAGTTTGCAGGGATTTGAAGATTAACGGTTCCGCCGGTTGAAAATATACGCCGGGGCTGCCCCCGGCATTGTGTGGAGAGCATATGGACATCAACAAATTTACGGAAAAAGCCCGCGAGGCCGTGACCGAGGCCCAGACCGTCGCCGCGGGCATGGGCCATCAGGAGACGGATGCCGAGCATCTGGCCCTGGCCCTGGTACAGCAGGAAAACGGCATTGTACCCCGTATTCTGGAACATATGGGCATCCAGCCCAGGGCCTTGGCCGTGGCTCTGGAAACCTCGCTGCGCAAGCGGCCTTCGGTTTCCGGCGGCGGCATGGACCCCACCAAGATCATGATCACCCCGCGTCTGGCCAAGGTTCTGGGCGAAGCCCAGAATGAAGCCCGGCGGATGAAGGACGAATACGTCAGCGTGGACCATCTTTTTGCCGCGCTGACCGACGTGGAGCCTTCCTCGCCTCTGGGCCAGGCGTTCAAGGAATACAAGATCACCCGCGCGGGCTTCGTCAAAGCCATGGAAGAGCTGCGCGGCGGCGCGCGCGTGACCAGCGCCAACCCCGAGGATACGTTTGAGGCCCTGAGCAAGTACGCGCGCGACCTGGTGGACGCGGCGCGCCAGGGCAAGATGGACCCGGTTATCGGCCGCGACGCGGAAATCCGCCGGGTGATCCGCATCCTGTCCCGGCGCACCAAGAACAATCCGGTGCTCATCGGCGAAGCGGGCGTGGGCAAGACCGCCATCGTGGAAGGCCTGGCCTTCCGCATCGTCAAGGGCGACGTGCCCGAGGGCCTCAAGGGCCGCAAACTCTTCGCCCTGGACATGGGCGCGCTCATCGCGGGCGCCAAGTACCGCGGCGAGTTCGAGGAGCGGCTCAAGGCCGTGCTCAATGAAGTGGAGAAAAGCGAAGGCCGGATCATCCTCTTCATCGACGAGTTGCACACCATTGTGGGCGCGGGCAAGACCGAGGGCTCCATGGACGCGGGCAATCTGCTCAAACCCATGCTGGCGCGCGGCGAACTGCACTGCATCGGCGCCACCACGCTGGACGAGTACCGCAAGTATATTGAAAAAGACCCGGCCCTGGAGCGGCGCTTTCAGCCCGTCATGGTGGAAGAACCCACGGTGGAGGACGCCATCTCCATCCTGCGCGGCCTGAAGGAGCGTTTCGAGGTGCACCACGGCGTGCGCATCAGCGACTCGGCCATTGTGGAGGCTGTGGTGCTTTCGCACCGCTACATCACGGACCGCCAGCTGCCGGATAAGGCCATTGACCTCATCGACGAGGCCGCGGCCATGATCCGCACGGAGATTGACTCCCTGCCGGCCGACCTGGACGAGGTCAACCGCAAGGTCATGCAGCTGGAGATCGAGCGCGAAGCCCTGCGCCGCGAGACGGACGAAGCCTCGCGCGAACGCCTGGAGCGCCTGGAAAACGAACTGGCCGAACTGCGCAACCAGCAGGCGGCCATGCGTAAGCAGTGGGAGAACGAAAAGGGCTCCATCGACAATGTGCGCGAAATCAAGGAGCAGATCGAGCAGACCAAGCTGGCCATCGAACAGGCCGAGCGGGCCTATGATCTGAACCGGGCCGCCGAGCTCAAGTATTCCAAGCTGCTGGAACTGGAGAAAAAGCTGGCCGACACTTCAGGCGAAAGCCGGGACGGCGACGCCCCGCGTCTGCTGCGCGAGGAGGTGCGCCCCGACGATGTGGCCGAAATCGTGGCCAAGTGGACCGGCATTCCGGTGACCCGGCTGCTGGAGTCCGAGCGCGAAAAACTGCTGCGCCTGTCCGATCAGCTGCATGAGCGGGTGGTAGGGCAGGACGAGGCGGTCACCGCCGTGGCCGACGCCGTGCTGCGCGCCCGCGCCGGTCTGTCCGACCCCTCGCGGCCCACAGGTTCCTTTATCTTCCTGGGGCCCACGGGCGTGGGCAAGACCGAGCTTTCCAAAGCTCTGGCCGAGGCGCTCTTCGACACGGAAGACAATATGGTCCGTCTGGACATGAGCGAATACATGGAAAAGCATTCGGTGTCGCGGCTCATCGGCGCGCCTCCGGGCTACGTGGGGTATGACGAGGGCGGCCAGCTCACCGAGGCCGTGCGTCGCAAGCCCTATTCCGTGATCCTCTTCGACGAAATCGAAAAGGCCCACCCGGACGTCTTCAACACCCTGCTGCAACTGCTGGACGACGGACGGCTCACGGATAGTCAGGGCCGCACCGTGGACTTCCGCAACTGCATCGTGATCATGACCTCCAACATCGGCTCCATGCACCTGCTGGACGGCATCGCGCCGGACGGCGCGCTCAAGGAAGGGGCGCGGGAACAGGTCATGGAGGAATTGCGCGCCCACTTCCGGCCGGAATTCCTCAACCGCGTGGACGAAACCGTGGTCTTCCTGCCGCTCAGGCGGGACCAGATCGGCCGCATTGTGGAACTTCAGCTCAAGCGTCTGCGCGCGCGGCTGGAAGAACGCAAGATCAGGCTGAGCATGAGCGACGAAGCCCGCGACTTTGTGGCCGAAGCGGCCTACGACCCGGTCTACGGCGCGCGTCCGCTCAAGCGCTACCTGCAACAGGCCGTGGAGACGCCCCTGGCCCGCGAACTGGTCAGCGGCCGGATACGCGACGGCCAGCATGTGCGTGTGGAGGTGAAGGACGGCAAGCTGGCTTTCATAAGCGAATAAATGTGGATTGCCGGGGCGGCGGCGAACACTGCGGCCCGGCTGGACACGGCGTTGATAAAAAGCGGCTTTTCCCACAGGTCCGTCCGGGGAAAAGCCGCTTTTACGTGGAGGGTGCTCCTGTCTCAGATCCCGGCGTCATTCCCTCCGGTTTGTTCGCGCGGCTTCAGCCATTTGATCAGCGTCCGGGCCAGCACATCGGGATCTATGGGCTTGGCGATATGGTCGTTCATGCCCGCCTCCCGGCTTTTCTCCCGGTCTTCCCGCATGGCGTACGCGGTCATGGCGATAATGGGCGTTGCCCGCGCGCCCGCTTCGGATTCCTGTGCGCGCAGGCGTCGCGTGGCCTCAAGGCCGTCCATGACCGGCATCTGGATATCCATGAAAATAATGTCAAAGGCTTTCGTCCGGCAGGCGTTGACGGCATTGAGGCCGTTCTCGGCCAGGGTCACGTCCATGCCCATGCGTTCCATCAGGCTGCTTGCCACTTCCTGATTGATTTCATTGTCTTCCACCAGGAGGGCGCGGGCGCCGCGCCGCAGGGCCAGGGCCTGCTCCACGGCCGGGTCCATTTCCGCAAGGCGCTGCGGGGCGGCTTTTTTGCCCAGAGCCTTGAGGACAGCGTTCCAGAGCGTCATGGGGGTCACCGGTTTGGCCAGAAAAGCCGCAAAACGCGGCGGCTCGTTCTTTTCCCGGCAGGCCTCCAGCCCGCGCGCGGTCAGCAGCAAGAGGCGCGGGGGGGGCTCCAGCGGCAGATTATGGATGCTTTCGGCCACTTCCACGCCGTTCATACCCGGCATTCTCCAGCCCAGCAAAACCAGGGAATACGGCGTACCGGCCTGTGAGGCCCGCACAAGACGGTCCAGCGCCTCCTGCCCCGAGGCGGCCGCATCCACGCGGAAGCCGAAACGGATCAGGGTCTCCTGGGTGATGCTCCGCGCCGTTTCGCAGTCATCCGCCACCAGCAGCCGTTCCCCGGCCGCCGGGGCCGGATCGTCCCACTCCTGCGGGACCGCCCGGCAGGGGAACGTCAGGCTGAAGGCGAAAGCGCTGCCTTTGCCTGGCGTGCTGTGCACTTCAAATTCTCCGCCCATCATCCTCACAAAGCGCTGGCAGATGACCAGGCCCAGCCCCGTGCCTCCGTATTTGCGGGTGATGGAGCCGTCGGCCTGCTCAAAGGGACTGAACAGGCCCGCCAGTTCTTCCTCCGTGAGTCCGATGCCCGTGTCGCTCACGGACATGCGCAGGGTGATGGCGTCCGCTGTGCGGCCCAGCTCTTCGATGCGCAACACCACCTGCCCTTTTTCCGTAAACTTGACGGCATTGCCCAGAAGGTTGGTGAGCACCTGCGTCAGTCGCAGCAGGTCGCCGTGCAAGATGACGAACGCCGTGGGGTCCACGTGAAAAAGAACTTCGATATTCTTGTTGACCGTCAAGGCCCCGCACAGGTCGCCGAGGTTGTCCACCAGTTCCTGCAAGGCGAAGTCTTCATTCTGCAGCGTCATTTTCCCGGCTTCGATCTTGGAGACGTCCAGAATGTCGTTGATGATGCCCAGAAGTCCGCGCCCGGCTGAAAGAATTTTGCGCAGATAATACAACTGCCTGCTCTCATCCGCGTTTTGCTGGCAGAGGTAGGTCAGCCCCAGAATGGCGTTCATGGGCGTGCGGATCTCGTGGCTCATGCGCGCCAGAAAGTCGCTCTTGGCCCTGGAGGCTTCCTCGGCCTGCTCCTTGGCGGCCAGAGCGTGCTGTTCCGCCTCACGCAGCTCGCTCGTTCTCTGTTCGACCTTGTTTTCCAGAGTGGCGGCAAAGGCGCGCAGCTCATCCTCGGCCCTGTTGCGCTTGGCGATACTCTGAAGAAGCGTGTAGCCTCCCCAGAGAAAAAGCAGCAGCACGACCAGCCCCGCCGCAAAAAACCCCGCCAACAGGGTTTGCCTGATGGCGGCGTCGCCGGCGCTCATGCGGCTGGTGCACACTTCCGAGCTGATGCCGCCGATAATGTTGCCCACCTTGTAGCCCTCGGTAGTGTGACAGGTCAGACAGCTTTGCTCCACTCTGAGTGCGGCCAGATAGCGCAGCACTTCACCCCGTTCCGGATCCCTGTTCAGGACGGCGTATTCCTTGCCGTTGCGCCGCTCAATGTCCTCAAGGGCCGCGGCTTCCCAGGGCAGGGCCATGTTGCCCGGATTCACGGGCTTGACGCTGACGATGCGGCTGCGGATCTCGCTGTGCGCGCGCCAGAGCTCATGCACCAGGCGCGTCACATAGGCCGGGTTCATCTTGGTGATTCGCATGCCGCCGGGCAGGGTGAAATCACGGCCTTTTTCGGGAAGCCAGGGATTGGGAGGCGTTGCGTCCGTCACCGGCGCGTAGATGCCGCCCAGACCGGCGACCCATTTGCGCATGATGATGTCTTTGGCCGAGGCGGTTTGCGCCAGCAAATAGCTGCGGCGTTCCGCCTGTTCCTGCAGGATGTCGGATATTTTCAGGTAGATGACGCTGATGCCGATCAGGATTCCCAGGAAGAAGAGGGCGAAAATCAGAAAGAACTTGCGCTGTTCCCGGGAAAGATGTTTCACCGTGTCACTGGAAATTGCCATGCGCTCTGCTCCCGGCGCTGTCTGTAGGGGTACGGGACTGTTTTTGAGCCTCACTTCCCGGCGGAAATGGTTGCCGCACTCCGCAAGCGCATGGTCCGTGGCCGGACGCATTGAGCAGCGCGGACGGACAAAGAATGTCCGTCCGCGAAGGGGGGACAAGATTGCTTTCCCCCGGAGGGGCGGTTAAGGTTTGGCGTGCTGCAATCCGAACCTTTAACCGCCTGCGAATCGACTTTAGCTTTTATAATAGCCATGGTCAATATAAAAATATCTATCTGGCTCTAAAAGGCGGCACATCTCGTGGTCCCTGTGTTGGACCGGGGTGCCGTTTCGGTTCGCGGACGAAACTGCTGGAAGCCTATGACCATCGGAGAAAGGCTGAAACTCGTCCGAGGCACTGCTTCCCAGGATGAATTCAGCAAACGGCTCGGCGTGAGCAAGGCGGCGGTGGGCGCATATGAGCGGAATGCTCAGATGCCCGGATCGGCTTTTATTATAGCCGTATGTGAGCGTTATGATATAGAACCTCGCTGGTTGCTGACGGGCAGGGGGCCCATGCGCCCCGGCGTCCAGGCCGCGCGCGACGCTTCGGACGCGTCAGCGGTTCCGGCTGGTGTTGCCGGAGGCGCTGACTGCGCGCGCTGCCGGAAACTGGAGGTGAAGCTCTCTGAAGTGGAGGCGCAGCGGGACGGACTGCTGGAGCGACTCGGCCGGGCTTGGGACGAAAACCGTCAGCTTTGGAGCCGGAACGCCGACCTGCGCGAGCGTCTGGCCCGTCTGGAGGAGCGCGCCATCAGCGCAAAACCCGCGGATTTTTCTGAGCAGATCGGCTGAGAACCCTCCCGAGGCCTCTGTGTGACGCTTGTGCCGCCGGTGTGTTTTTTTGCCGCCGGGCGGCGGCGCCGTCTTGCCCAAAGCCGGTTAAGGGGCTATTGCTCGGCCTGCGTTATTCCGTTTTGTCGCCGGCAGGGCGGCGCTGGAGCGCCTGGCGCATAACATGTGTCAGATGCTCCGCGATGCGTTGTCTGCAACGCATCGCCGTGAAATGCTCAAGGAGAAATTCTATGCCGAAAAACGCGGCTCTTATTCTGGCGGCGGGCAAGGGCACCCGCATGCATTCAAACCGCCCCAAAGTTCTGCAGACCCTGCTGGGCGAGCCCATGCTGGCCTATGTGCGCGCGGCCCTGCGGCCGGTTTTTGATGAAGACGTCTGGATGGTGGTGGGCCATCGGGCAGAAATGGTGGAAGCGGCCTTTCCGGACGCGCGCCTGGTCTTCCAGACCGAACAGCTTGGCACGGGGCACGCCCTGATGCGGGCCCTGCCGGCGCTTTCCGAGGCGGGCTGCACCCATCTGCTCGTGGTCAACGGCGACGCGCCCCTGCTTTCCGAAACGCTGGTGCGTGACTTCCTGGCCGAAGCCGACGGCGCGGAACTGGCTTTCGCCACCATTGTGCTGGACAATCCCGGCGCTTACGGCCGGGTGGTGCGCAAGCAGGGGCGGGTGCTCGGCATTGTGGAGGCCAAGGATTATGATCCGGCCCGCCACGGCCCGGAAAGCGGCGAAGTCAACGCGGGCATGTACCAGCTCAGCCTGGCCGCCGTGGAAAGCCTGCTGCCGCGTCTGGGCAACGACAACAAGAGCGGCGAGTATTACATCACCGATCTTATCGGTCTGGCCGTGGCGGAAAACTATACCGTGCGCGGCGTGGAGTGCGGGCGGGACGACAGCCTGCTGGGCGTCAACTCCCCGCTGGAGCTTTCCCGCATGGAAGAGCTGCTGCGCGCCCGCACGGCGGAACAGCTTCTGGCCTCGGGCGTGATTCTGCACGCGCCGGACCTGATCCGCGTGAGCCCGCTGGCCCGGATTGAGCCCGGCGCGGAACTGACCGGCCCCTGTGAAATCTGCGGGCGCACGGAAATCCGGCGCGGCGCTTCCGTGGCCTCGCATTGCGTGGTGCGTGACTGCCTGATCCGTGAGGGCGCGGAAATTCGTTCTTTCTCGCACCTTGAAGGCGCGCGGGTGGGCGAGGGCGCGCTGGTGGGACCCTTTGCGCGTTTGCGCCCCGGCGCGGAGCTGGAGGCCGAATCCCACGTGGGCAATTTCGTGGAGCTGAAAAAGGCCTGCCTGGGCAAGGGGGCCAAGGCCAACCACCTGAGCTACCTGGGCGACGCCCGGATCGGCGCGGGCGCGAACATCGGCGCGGGGACCATCACCTGCAATTACGACGGCAAGCACAAATATCAGACCAGCATCGGGGAAAAAGCCTTTATCGGCAGCAACACGGCCCTGGTGGCGCCGGTCAGCGTGGGCGACAACGCCCTGGTGGGCGCGGGCTCGGTCATCACCAAGGACGTGCCCGCCGATGAGATGGGCATAGCCCGTGGGCGTCAGAAGAATTTCCCCCGAAGGGGATAGGGGGATGACGTTGTGCTATAACACTGCGGGCTAGCTGTCGCCATCTCTGCTGTCGATTCCCGTACGGGTTCGTGCCTCACCCTACGGGAACGGCTCTGCGAGCCGCCCCTGGTCGCTTCCGTAAATGCCTTGCAGGCCAACGGCTGGCGCAGCCCGTGGGCGTCAGAAGAATTTTCCCCGAAGGGGATAGGGGGATGACGTTGTGCTGTAACACTGCCGACGCGCTGCCGGAAAAAACAACCGTGGCGCGGACGGAAAGAGTATTAAAAATTCACTCGTGCCGCATGCCGCTATTTCGTAATATTTCCGCACTATTGCCGCTATCGCTGCGGCCGGTTTCCGTGCGGCTTTCGTTCCTTATCTTCGACGAAAACGGCTTTCCAGGCCGTCTCCGGGGCCGTCCGCGACGCCGCGAAGGGACGGCTTTTTTTGTCCGCGCAAGACTTCCATTCTTGCCAAGGCCGGGGGCCGGTGCTATCTAAAAGTCATGGAACTTCTGGAACAGCTTGAATCCCGTGTTACGGAACTTTTGGACAAACTGGACCGCCTTGAAGCGGAAAATGTCCGCCTCCGTGCCGAGTCCTCCGCCGTTGTGGCGGAAAAGGCCGTTCTGGAAGAGGAAAACCGCAAGCTGCGCGATGCTCTGACACAGGAGGAACATTTGCGCGTTGAAGCGCTCAAGCGCATTGACGCCCTGCTGCGCCGCATTCAAGAGCACGACAGTGTTGAGTAGGTTTTTGTGAATCAGGAAAACATCAACCTTACTGTTCTCGGGCTTGAGATATCATTCAAACCCGGTGCCGACATGGAGCGGGTGCAACGCGCCGTGCGGTTGATGGAAGAACGGTTTGCAGACCAGAAACTGAGGTCCCACGGAGGGCAAAGCAAGGATATTTTGCTGACCTTTCTGGCCCTTGGTCTGGCGGATGATTTATTGCAGTCGAAGATAAAGCTGGATGATGTGCAGAATCGCATCACTTCCCTGCTTTCTAAAATAGAGGAGTCCGTGTAGGCTCTTTTGACGATTTCCCTGGGGTGTGCGTGATTTATGTCTCGGTGCTAACCTGACAAGTAGTAACAATGGGTGCTGTCTCTGCTTTTTGTGTGCATGCCCGACTCGTGCGGGAAGCCTGAAAAAAGCACACGGGCGCCCGACCTGGGCAACCAGGTTCTGCACCGCAGACATGACACGGCGCTCTGGGGATTACGCCAGTGTTTTTTACGGAATTCTCTTGCCGGACGCCGGTTCTGGGCGGCCTCTTCGCGCAATGTATCCTTCGTGCCGGTATTTCCGGCAGCCAGCCACAGGGTTCACGCTCTCCGGGCAATCCGCTGCGGCGGTCGCGTTTTGTCGCGGCTGCCGGTGTCTGCCGGGCGCTACGCCCGTATTCATAAAGAGAGGCTGGTTTCATGGATTTTCTGTTCATTCTCGCGCTTGCGGCAGCCGTGCTGGTGGGGGTATCGGCCGGCGCTCTGGTGCACCGTTGGGTGACCACCAAGCGCATCGGCGACGCCGATGAGCTGGCGAAGCGCATTGTGGAGGAGGCGCGCAAAGAGGCGCAGGCCCAGAAAAAGGAGATTTTGCTCCAGGGCCAGGATGATTTGTTCAATCAGAAACGTGAATTGGAAAACGAATTCAAGGAACGGGAACGCGAGGTCAAGCTCCGGGAACGCAAGCTGGACGAGATGGGCAGCCGCCTTGAGGATAAACTGGAAAAGGCCACCGAGAAGGAGCATGAACTCCTGAGCACGGAAAAGGATCTGGCCCGCAAGGAACGCCAGCTGGCCGAATCCGAAGAATTTTTGCAGACCCGCATTGAGGAGCAGGAACAGCGTCTGGCCCAGATCGCGGGCTTTACCGCCGAGGAAGCCAAAGAGCGCCTTTTCTCGGAAATTGAGGCGAAAACCCGCCACGAGTCGGCGCGGATGATCCGCCAGATCGAAATGGAAGCCCGCGAAACCGCCGACCGCAAGGCCAAGGAAATCCTCTGCAACGTCATCCAGCGCTATGCCGGAGACTATGTGAACGAGCAGACGGTCACGGCCGTGCCCCTGCCCAGCGAGGACATGAAGGGCCGGATCATCGGCCGCGAGGGCCGCAACATCCGCGCCCTGGAGGCTGCCACGGGCGTGGACCTGATTATCGACGACACGCCGGAGACTGTTATCCTTTCCGCGTACAGTCCCTTGCGGCGGCAGGTGGCCAGGATGGCCCTGGAGCGTCTGATCCAGGACGGCCGCATCCACCCGGCCCGCATTGAGGACATTGTCCAGAAATGCGAACAGGAGCTGGATACCCAGGTGCGCGAAGTGGGCGAGCAGGCCACCTTCGACGCCGGGGTGCACGGCATCCATCCGGAAATCGTCCGCCTGCTCGGGCAGTTGCGCTACCGCACCTCCTTCACCCAGAACGTGCTTCAACATTCGCTGGAGGTTTCCGCGCTCTGCGGCATGATGGCCGCCGAGTTGGGCATGGACGTCAAGAAAGCCAAGCGCGCCGGTCTGCTGCACGACATCGGCAAGGCCGTGGACCACGAGGTGGAGGGGCCGCACGCCCTGATCGGCGCGGATCTGGCCAAGAAGTACAACGAAAGCCAGGAAATTATTCACGCCATTGCCGCCCACCACGAGGATCAGCGACCTTCAACGGCCTTGGCTGTGTTGGTGCAGGCCGCGGACTCCATCTCCGGGGCGCGGCCCGGCGCGCGCAAGGAATTGCTGGAGAACTACGTCAAACGCCTGGAAGATCTGGAGGGCATCGCCACCAGCTTCGACGGCGTGACCAAGGCGTACGCCATCCAGGCCGGGCGCGAAATCCGGGTCATGGTCAATTCCGAAAACGTGGACGACGACACCACCTATATCCTCTGCAAGGATATCGCGGAAAAGATCGAGAAAAATCTGACCTATCCCGGCCAGATCCGGGTCACGGTCATCCGCGAGCGGCGGGCCGTGGGCTTCGCCAAATAGGTATGCCCGGTTTTTCCTTCTGGTTTGGATCTTTCGACATGGCGGCCGGCTTTTTGCTGGCCGCCGCCGCTTCCTGCCGGGGGCGTCTCTACGGCGGCCACATCACGGGCGCGGCCGTGCTGGGCTGTCTTTGCGGTCTGTCCGGCGCGCTGCTGCGGGAATGCCTGCTCAACGGCCCGGACGGGGTGGCGCTGGTCATGCGCCACCTGCCGGGCGTGGTTCTGGCCGGGGCTTTGGCCGGGGCCGTGTCGGGCGGGCTGGGGCGTTTCGGCGAACGCCTGTTTTTCTGGCTGGACAGCCTGAGCCTGGGGCTGGCGGCCTGCCTGGGAACCCTGTGCGGCATGCGCCTGGGGGCGGCGGGCGCGCTGGTTCTGGGGCTGTTGGCGGGTCTGACGCCCGGCCTGATCCGTGACGTGGCCCTGGGCGACACCGCCCGCGCCGTGGAGGAAACCTGGTACGCCACGGCTGCCGCTTTGGGCTGCATGCTGACCATTCTGCTGGCCTTGCTGCCTTCCGCGCGGCCTTTGCCGTGGGCTACCGGCGGCGAGTGGGGATATGCGTGCGTTCTCGGCGGCGTGCTGTTGGTGGTGCTGTTGCGGGTCTGGCGCGGTCGCCGGGGTATGGCCTGATCCGCGCCAGCCAGCGCCATTCGTAGCTTTTGGGCGGATGTGACAACGAAGTGAGGAAAATTTTACAAAAAGGCGTTGACAGGGAGAGGGCGTCTGGATATCTTCCACTTCCCGCGACTGAACAACAACTTTTGACCGCAGCGAAAAAAATGTTCGCGAAACGAAAAAAAGTCGTT
>NZ_VUMH01000021.1 GCF_009696265.1 Desulfovibrio porci | reverse complement strand
ATTTGTTGACTCGCAGTTGCCAGACCGCGAGACCTTTTAACAAATCAAAAGGAGTTTTGCTGTCATACTCATAGCTTTAAGCTTTTGGGAACCCCCCGCCTAGCGGGGGGTTTTCTTCATACAAAAAGGCCCCCGCATCCGTCGGGATGCTGGGGCCTTACGTTTATAAATATACGAACGCGCTACGCCATGAACGCGTCGTACAGCTCAAGGCCGGTCCAGCACTCGTAGAGCACCAGAACGATCAGGATGGTGTTGCCCACGCCGTGAATGAGGGGCAGCCAGAAGCGTTTTTTCTTGTATTTGTTCATGATCCCGCCGGTAATCAGGCCCAGAACGGACAGGGCTATAATCGGCCAGGCCAGGACGGCGTGGATGCCCGTGATATGCGTGGCCCCGAACAGGCTGTGCGTGACGTAAAAGCCGAAGGCCCCGGCGGTCCAGAGCAGCAGGCCCAGCGTGCCCAGGCGCACATGGGTCCGCCAGGGGAAAATGACCTTGCGGCCCCGCAGCATCTGTACTCGCTTCCAGCCCTGCCACATGGCCAGCAGGCCGATGAGCACAGCCACACTCTGCATGACGGGATGAACCCAAAGAACCAGTGTATCCCACATAATAGACATATCTCCGATAATTGCGTCGTGGCGACGCCCGGCGCGCGGCGCAAAAAACCCGCGCATGCCTCTTCGGAACCGGGGCGCAACGCGGGTTTTGCATCAACAGACCGGATTAAAACGTATAGTTCAGTTCCTCAAAATAGGCCTTGGGATGGGCACAGGCGGGGCAGACCTCCGGCGCGTTGGCGCCCTCCACCAGACAGCCGCAGTTGAGGCAGCGCCAGACCGTGGGCTTGGAACGCATGAACATGCGCCCTTCCTTGATGTCGTCGGCCAGTTTCAGAAAACGCTTTTCGTGATAGGCTTCGGCCACGGCGATATTGCGCATGACAGCGGCGATTTCGGAAAAGCCTTCCTTGTCGGCCACGGCGGCGAAGGAAGGATACATCTGGGTGTGCTCGTAATTCTCGCCGCCGGCGGCGGCTATCAGATTGGCCTCGCTGTCCGCGATGACCCCGGCGGGATAGGCCGCCTGAATTTCCACTTCGCCGCCTTCCAGGAACTTGAAGAGACGCTTGGCGTGTTCCTTTTCCTGCAGGGCGGTTTCCGTAAAGATGTCGCGCACGAGCACATAGCCGTCCGACTTGGCCTTGGAGGCGAAATAATCGTAACGGTTGCGGGCCTGGGACTCGCCGGCGAACGCGGTCAGAATATTTTTTTCAGTCTGGGTGCCTTTCAGTGATTTCATAACTACCTCAACTCAAATCATGCCGGGCATGGTTGAACAGTTTGCATACGTCGAAAAAACAAGGGGATAGACCCGCTATCCCCCATCACATTTTCGTAACCGCTATCAATTTGTCTGTCAAGGCATGTCCGTGCGCGATTCAGAGTGAACACATCGAAAAAAGCTTTAATTATTGCCCTGATAGCTCGAAGCGAACCATCAGAAGCAAGGCCGCCATGGCTCTGCCGAAGCGAAACGCAGACGGCCGGCGTCGGGAGGAGCTTGAAAAATAAGATTTTTCCGTCCCGACGCCCGGCCTGCGGGCTCAGGCCTGTTCGGAGGCGTTGAGCTGCGCCTCCAGCGCGGCGATCTGGGACTGCAGGGCGTTCATCTTGCCGGTGATCCCCGCGTCCGCCGCGCCGCCGCTGATCTGCGAGGCCAGACTCATCAGCTGGCTCTTGAGCGAATCAATCTGCTTTCTGATGCTTTCCGTGTTGTCGGCGCCCGAAGCGGACGAACCGCCCGCTCCGCCGCCGGACCCGCCGTCCCGGCCTTCGTCCGCCGCCGTGGCCGTGGCGCTGCCGCCGTCATACTTGTGGATCTTTTCCGAAAAGAGCTTTTTGGCCTCGTCGGAAATATCCACCGTATCGCCGGAAGCGCCGCTCCGGCTCGCGGACGAGGATTTCCGCGCGGACGAATCCACGTCGGTGATGGCGTTAAGATCCCAAAGGCTGTTGGCATTGTATGCGGATCCGACTTCCATGGCTGCGCTCCTGTGCTGGCTGGGAAATTTTTTCTCCCGCTGAGTGTCCCCGGCCCCTATGAAGCAACTTTCACGCCAAAAGCGCACCCGGCGCAATCCGCCGCTTTACAGCCCCCCACGCCTGTGGCAGCCTGCCGTCATGCCTGCAAAAACTGCCGCCCCCCTCCCGCCGGACGCCCAAAATCCCACGGCGGACTTCATTCTTGCCGACGGCACCCGGCTTACGGCGCGCGTGCGGCGCTCCTCCCGCGCCCGTCAGGCCCGTCTGAGTCTGGCCCCGGATGGCGGCCTGCTGCTGACCGTGCCCGGACGCTGCCCCCCCGCCGCCGTCGAGCAGGCCCTGCCCCATTTTCTGCCCTGGCTGGAGCGGGCCTGGCGGCGGCACCAACGCCACGCGCCTGAGGCCGTCCTCCCGCGCGCCATTGTTCTGCCCCTGCCGGGCCTGGAATTTCAGGTGGAAATGAGCGGCGATCTGGCCGAGGGCCGACGCCGCAGCCAGGCTTGCACGCGCTCCCTGCTGGTCAGCCGGGGGGCGCGCCGCCTTCTGCTGCTGGAAACGCCGGGCAGGTTGCGCCTGTTCGGTCCGCCGGAAGACGCGGCTCTCGGCGCTCTGGCCCTGCGCCGCTGGTGCCGGGGTCAGGCCGCCCGCCTGCTGCCGCCCCATCTTCTGCAACTGGCCGCCGGGGCCGGATTTTCCCTGGCCGGGGTGAGCGTGCGCGATCAGCGCGGCCGCTGGGGCAGTTGCTCACGCGCCGGGCACGGCGCACCGGCCCGCCCGCGTGGCGGCGTCAGCGGATTCAGAGCCTTTCTGGACAAGCTGCTGGGCGGAGAAAACGACAGCGGCGGCACAGGCAATAGGGACACGAGCGCGGCAGCGGGACGCATCAATCTGAACTGGCGGGCCCTGCTTCTGCCCGTGCCCCTGCTGGAGCATCTCTGCTGGCACGAGCTCTGCCATCTGCGCCAGATGAACCATTCCCCGGCCTTCCGGGCCGAGCTGGCCCGCTTTTCGCCGCACTGGCCGGACATGGAAAAAGCCCTCACCCGCGCCTGGCGGGAACTGCCCTGGTGGGCGCTGCCCGTCTCCGATCCGGACGGGGAACGCTGAAAACTACCCCGGTAATCGGCGCCCATGCCAGAGGCTGTCGTCACGAGATGGATTTTCGTGTTATGTCAAGGAGAACGAGCCTGTTATGCAGAGCAGACGCATCTAAAAAATCTTTATTTATTGACTAGATAGCTCAGTAGCGGACAAAAAGGGGCAAAGCCGCCTCTGCTCTGCCGGAGCGAAGCGCAGGCGGATGGCTATCCTAAAAAATGCGCTGGCCGTTGCCGCGCCAGCGGCTTGCTTGAGCCGTTCACGGCGAAGCCGTGTTACGGAACAAGACAGCATCGCTACGGATAGCGACAGTGAGTCTTTATCCGTACGGCTCACAAGCTCGCCTACGGCTAAAGCTCCTGCGTCGCAACGGCTGAAGCAAGATTTTTTGGCGCTGACAAGGAAGATGGCGCTTTTTGCGCGGAAACCGACCGGAAGGCGGCCCAAAGGGCCGTGCCCGTTGGCGAGGCGTAGCGAGCTTACGGGCATTGAGAGCAGAGATGCACTCACGTACGTGAGCAGCAAAAAGCGCCAGATGACGCCGCCAGCGCCGAAAAGGCCGGTTTTGACGGATAATCACGACAAATAACAGACCGGCAAAACTGAAATGAGATGCGTCTGCCCTGGCCTTTTATGCAGAGAGTGTACTCTTATGGTACTCGACCGGAATAAAAGGCGATGTTCGACGCGGAGATAACACGGCAATCCATCTCGTGAGACAGTCTCTATCCCCGCCCGCAGGCGATGCCGTGCCGCCGCAACTTGGCGTACAGGGTGGGTATCTTCATGCGCAGCAGCGCCGCGGCTCCGTCTTCGCCCCGCACCCTGCCTCCGGTCAGGCGCATGACCCTGCGCAGATAGCGCGCCTCCGCCTCTTCCAGGGTCGGCAGGCTTTCCGGCCTGAACGGGCCTTCCGGCAAAACCGGGTCCGCGTCCCCGCTCTCCTTTCCCCTGATGCCGACGAACCCCGGATCGCCGCTGAGGCCGAAAAGCAACGGCAGATCGCCGCCCCGGTGCAGAATCACGGCCCGCTCCACCAGGCTGCGCAATTCACGGATATTGCCGGGCCAGTCATAGGCCAGCAGTTCCCCGGCCTGATCTTCGCGCAGAGGCGCGACGGTCTTGCCGTAGCGGCGGGCAAAGTGCCGGATGAAGGCGTTGGCCAGGGGCAGGATGTCCTGTCTGCGTTGGCGCAGGGGCGGCATGGTCAGCGGAAAGGCGGCGATGCGGTAGAAGAGATCCTGCCGGAAGCGCCGCTCGCGCACCTCCTGCCAGAGATCGCGGTTGGTGGCCGCGATAAGCCGGAAACGGGAATGCAGCTCCCTGGTGCCGCCCACGCGCATGAAACGCCGCTCCTGCAGGACGCGCAGCAGTTTGGTCTGCACCAGGGGCGACATCTCCCCGATCTCGTCAATGAACAGCGTGCCCTGATCGGCCATTTCAAACAGGCCGATCTTCTGCTTGATCGCGCCGGTGAACGCGCCGCGCTCATGCCCGAAAAATTCGCTTTCAAAAAGGTTCTCCACCATGCCTGCCGGGTGCACCGGAATAAAGGGCCCGCTCCGCCCGCTGGCGGCGTGGATGTGCCGGGCCATAATCTCCTTGCCCACGCCCGTCTCGCCGCAGATGAGGATGGGCACGTCCGTGACGGCCGCGCCGGCGACCTGGGCCAGCAGATCCTGCAGGCCTTCGCGCAGCACCAGACAGTCGTTGCGGTCCTCCCGCAGAAAAATGTCACGTAATTTGTCGTGCTGGAGGGTGATTTCCCTTTTCCTGAAGCTTTCCAGACGCAGGATGGCGCGCAGTTCCGCCGCCAGCAGGCGCGCGCCCTGCAAGAGATCCTCCGCCGGGATTTCGGAAAAGGCCTGGGGCGCGTAGACGCTGTCCAGCCACAACAGCCAGGCCTCCGCGCCGGTTCCGGCCAGACGCAGCACAAGGCCGTGGCGCTCGTGCCAGAGCACCGGACGGCGACTTTCCCGCGCGGCTGCGGCCAGCCAGTTCAGGCAGGGCCGCATGCCCAGCGAGCGCAGTTCCAGGTCGGACACATTGACGATGTGCGCGAAACGCGGCTCGCCCCCGTCTCCGGGGTGGAAAAGGCCGCCCCGTTCCTGGCGGAAGACGTCCATGGCCGCCCGCACGAAGAGATGCAGGGCCTCCTCGCGCGTGTCGGGCATGGCCAGCCCGCTGAAAATGGCGTGGCAGCGCTCGGCCACGCTCTTGTCCGCCACGTTCTCTTCGGGCAGGGCCGCGCCGAAAAGCTCAAAAGCCGCCGGGCGCACCTCCATGCAGGTCCTGCAAGCCTCATGGTAGCTGACGCCGCGCAGATCCCGCCCCGTGGCCTCGCGCACCATGCCGCTCAGCAGGCGGGCTTCCCCGGCATCGCCGTCGCGCTCACAGGCCTGAGCCAGAGCGTGGACTGTGAGCGCCAGGCTCTGCGGATCGCCCAGGGAACGGCAAATTTCAAAGCTTTGCCGCAGCAGGGCCACGGCCTCGCGCGGCGGCGCGCCCGCCTCAAGCTCTTGCAGCGCCCGGATGCGCAATGCCGTGGCCTTCAAATGCCGATTGGCTCCCTGCAGAAAACTCTGCACCAGGGACGCGGCATCATAGCAGGGGACAGCCGGAAAGCCATGGCATGAGAAAACATACAGCATGTCCAGTACCAGGGGGTCCTTGAAGGTCACGGGCTTGCCGCCCCGCGCCAGCAGCCGCCGGGTCTGCGCGTCCAGCAGGGCGTGCGCGCCCCGCGCGTCGCCCTCCACGAAGAACAGCAGGGCATGCGCCCGCGTGACGTGGGAATGCACGATGGCATGCTCCTCATAGAGCGGCGTGGCCTCCAGGCCGCGCAGCACGGCCCGCATGCGCTTTCTGTCCCCCTTGCGCAGCAGCAGGAAGCAGGAATTGCTCCGGAACATGGCCGCCGTGAGCTCGTCACCCGCCAGTACGGCCTTGCGCTGAAAATGCTCCACACTGCCCAGGGCGAAATGGAACTGGTGCAGATAGCCCGCGCTGAACAGGGCACAAACGCCCAGCGTGTCGTAAAAGCGCCGGTAACACCAAGCCATGTCGTCGGAGCAGCGGTTGAAACAGGCAATGATCTTTTTGAGCTCTCCGCGCATATAGGCCAGTTGCCCTTCAAACAGCGGCAGAAGGCTGTCGTCTTCCGGCCCCAGAAAGCCTCTGGCCGTGTTCAGGGCGCTTTCCAGCCTGTCGGCCAGCCGGCTGGGATTGTTGCCCACAAAAACATGCAGATAGAAACGCGAAAGCAGCAGCATGGCCGTGAAGCGCTCGTTGCCGCTGTTGCGCGCCATGCGGTGGGCGCGGGCCGTGAGGCGCAGAATCTTGCGCAGCAGGGACAGGGAACTCAGCGGAAAGCTTTGCAGAGCGAAAAGCAGATTCAGAAAGTCGCCGTCCAGAGCGGCCGGATCAGCGCCGCGCCGCGCGCACCAGCGCATCAGAAAGGCCACCAGCACTTCCAGCAGGGGCGCCAGTTCCGCATCCGCGCGGCTCCTGGTCCAGGCGTCGCGCAGAATCTCCACGCACTCGCGCGGCCCGGCCCCGTCCCGGAGCAGGCTCCGCAGCGCGCAGGCCCGGTGCTCCGGCGGCCAGATATCTGCAAAGAGACGCGCGCGCACGAAAGCCCCGGCCGAGGGACCCGCCCGCCAGCGCGGCGCGTCGCCCGGCAGGCGCTCCGCCACATGCAGGCGTTCCAGCGCGTTCCAGGCCGTGTCGTCCGGCCGCGCGCATTCTCCCGTGAGCCAGTGCAGTTCCTCGGCGTTCAGAGGGCGGGGAGCGAGATACAGGGCCAGAACATGGGCGGCTTGGACGGGCAAGAGCATGGCGAATTCCTTCAAGCGACAGCTGCGCCGCTTTGGATAAAATCTTATACATATTTAAAATCAGAGACAAGTTCTGAATAAAATCTCAGACAAAATGCGCCCAGCCTCACACCAATCGAAACTAACTATTTATTTTAATTGAATATTACTTTTACTACTTTCTGGCACCCCCCTTGCTGAAAGAGGAACAAGGGCTGCCGGAGCGCCTCGACGGTTCTCCGCGCGGTCTGAAATCCGCTTCACATGAGGTGCCACATGAACTGTTGCGAAAAAAGGCTGTATTACAACGGCCGCATCGTCACGCTGGACGCGGAGGACAGCCGGGCCGATGCGGTTCTGGTGGCGGGCGACCGCATTGAGGCTGTAGGCGGGGCGGCGGAGTTGCGCGGCCTGGGCGGACCGCGCCTGCGGGAAACGGACCTGGACGGTCTCGTCGTCTATCCCGGCTTCATCGACACGCACAGCCACCCTGACCTGCTCGCCGCCTGGGCTCCCTACGCCTACTGCGGCGGCACAGCCGACCTGGCCTCGGCTCTGGACATTCTGCGCCGCCATGATCAGCTCCACGACCTGCCCATTCCCATGGGCTACGGCTTTGACGACACCGCCATTGCCGAGCGGCGCGGCCCGGACCTGGCCGAGATGGACGCGCTTTTTCCGGACAAGCCCGCCGTGCTGCTGCACATCTCCATCCACGCGGCCTACATCAACAGCCGCATGTACGACCTGCTGGGCATTCCCCTGGACCGGCCCTCGGACAATATCGACATCGTCTGCGAAAACGGCCGTCCCAACGGCCTGGTCACCGAAGGCGCGGCCCTGGCGGCACTGGACAAACTGCCGCCCGTGACACCCGAAAGCCTGAAGCGGGGGCTGCTCGCCGCGGTGGACCACTACAACGCCCAGGGCTTCACGGCCTGCATCGGCGGCGGCGCGGGCCTGGGCGGCCTCACGCCCCACATGCTCGGCGCGGCGCTGGCCGATCTGGAACGGGAAGGCAGCCTGCGCCTCCATCTGCATCTGCCCGTATACGCGGACCGGTTCGAGCAGGCGCTGGAAAGCGGCCTGCTGGACGGCGCCGGTTCGCCCCTGCTGCGCTTCCACGGGATCAAACTGCTCACGGACGGCTCCATCCAGGCCTATACCGCCGCCGTGCCCGAAGGCTATCACAGCCGCCCCGAAATACGCCCCGCCACCATCATCCCCCAGGACGAACTGGAGGCCCTGGTCTTCAAGGCTCACAGCGCGGGCCAGCAAGCCGTCATCCACGGCAACGGCAACGGCGCCATCGAGGCCGCCATCCAGGCCGTGGAAAAAGCCCAGGCCCGCTTTCCCCGCGCTGACCCGCGCCATCTGCTCATCCACTGCCAGATGGCCTCGGACGCGCAACTGGCGCGCATGAAGGCCGCGGGCCTGTGGCCCTCCTTCTTCGGCCTGCACGTCTGGAACTGGGGCGACCGCCACCACGACGTCTTTCTCGGGCCGGAACGCGCCGCGCGCATCGACCCCTGCGGCAGCGCCGTGCGCCTGGGTCTTCCCTTTTCACTGCACGCCGACACCCCGGTGCTGCCGCAGATGACCATGCAATCCATCCACACGGCCGTGAACCGGCGCACCCGCGCGGGGCGTCTGCTGGGGGCGGATCAGCGGGTGAGCGTTCTGGACGCCCTGCGCGCCTACACCACATACGCGGCGGCCATGTGCTTCGAGGAGCGGAACAGGGGCAGCATCGAACCCGGCAAAGCGGCCGACTTCACCCTGCTGGACGCCGACCCGCGCGCCGTGCCGCCGGAAGAAATCCGCGACGTCAAAATTGTCTCCGTGATCAGCATGGGCCGCCCGGCCCGGGGTTGTCTGAAGGATTGACGCGCCCCAGTGACAAGCCGCCCCGGAAGGTTGGCGGCAGGACCATGAGGAGGATTCCATGGGTTGGTATCTCGGCTATATCATCGTCTACTTCCTGATTATGTTCGGCATCGGCTTTTACTATTTCCTGAAAGTGAAGAGCGCCGACGACTATCTCATCGGCGGCTGGAGCATGGGTTTCTGGCCCATTGTGGGCACGGTGATCAGCACCTGGTGCGGCGCGTCGGTCTTTATCGGCACCGTGGGTCTGGGTTTCCAGGTGGGCGCGTCGGGCTACATCCGCTTCAGCCTGGCCAGCGTCATCTTCACCCTCATCCTGATCCTGGCCTTCGGCCGGGCTCTGCGCCGCCAGCGCCTCTATACCCTGGCCGATCTTTTCGGACAGCGTTTCGGCGTGCGCGTGGGCATCATCCCCTCCCTGCTCTCGGCCGTGGTTTACTCCATCCCCACCACCGCCATGCAGTATCTGGCCATGTCCACCATCTGGTCAGCCTGCTTCGGCATGGAAATACACGCCGCGCTGATCCTCTCGGCGGTGCTGGTGCTGGCCTTCACCGTACTGGGCGGCCTGCCCGGCACCATCGTCACCGACGCCCTGCAGGCCGTGCTGATTGTCGCGGGCATCATCATCCTGGCCGTGGCCGCCGTGAGTCTGGCCGGAGGCATGGGCCCCATGCTGGCCGCCACCCCGCCGGAATTCCTCTCACCCTCCGGGCCATACGGCGCGAAAGAAGTGGCCATGTTCTTCATTTCGGTGGGCCCCTTCTATCTGGTCTGGCAGTCCTCCTGGCAGCGCATCTTCGCCGCCAAGTCCGAAAAGGTCTCCCTCAACGCCAACACCCTGGGCGTGCTGATCTGCTGCGGCGTCTTTGTCTGCCCCATTCTCATCGGCCTGTCCGCCCGGCAGTTCCTGCCCGCGGACATCAACCCGGACCTGATCTTTTCCACGGTAACCCGCGATCTGCTGCCCCCCTATGTGGGCGGCCTGATTTACTGCGCCCTGCTCGCCGCTCTGGTGACCGGGGCCGACTCCTTCATTCTGCAGGGCTCGTCCAACCTGACCCATGACTTCTACCGCCAGCTCATCAACCCCAAGGCCGACAACAAGCGGCTCATGCTGGTTTCGCGCCTCACCGTGGCGCTGGTGGCCCTGGCCGCCCTGTGGGTGGCCTTCAATTTCACGGGCATCATCGCCATCTACCAGTGGGCGCTACGCCTGACGGCCACCACCATCGTGCTGCCCTTCCTGGCCACCATGCTCTGGCGCCGCCTCACCCGCGCCGGGGTGCTGGCGGGCATGCTGGGCGGCCTTATCTCCACCCTGGTCTGGCCCTATCTGGGCATCTCTTTTGACCAAACCCTGTTCGGCTTCATTTTCAGCGCGCTGGGCGTGTTCGGCGTGAGCCTGGTCACCCGGCACCACCCCGAGGAACATGTGGCCGCCGTGCTCTGGGAAGATCTGCCCACCGCCACGCAGCGCTGAGGCCCGCTCCTTCCGGCCGGTTCCTCCGGCCTCTCCATAACCGCAGCATCCCGCGAAAATTCGCGGGACGCTGTTTCATGACTTGCGAAAGGGGATGCGGCGCTCAGGGCTGCAGATCGCCCATGGAATCCGCCCGCCCGGCCACCACCAGGGTGTCGCCGCTGTGCAGCACCGTGCGCGCCGGGGGCACGAAGATGAAGGAATGCTCCCCCACCGGGCGGATGCCCATGACCATCACGTTGAAGCGCTGCATCAGATTGAGGTCCACCAGGGTTTTGCCGTCCCACTGCTCCACGCGCAATTCCTGAATGGCGATGCCGCCGTATTTGGGAATCAGGTCCAGCATGCCCGGATAGGTGAGCTGGTGGGCGGCCATGACCGCGGCGTCGGTTTCCGGCACCAGAGCGCGGTCCACGTGCAGGCGCTGGAGAATCTTGCGGTGCTCCTCATTGGAGGCCTTGACCAGAATCTTGGGGCCGCCCAGCTCCTGCACGTTGAGCGTGACGTTCAGGGACTGTTCCACGCTCTGCCCCACGCTGATCACCACCCAGTCCAGATCCTGCATGTGCAGGGAACGCAGCACGCTGATATTGGTGGCGTCGGCCTTGTAGACCGAATTGAGGGCTTCCTCGGCCAGCTGCACGCGGGCTTCGGACATGTCGATGCCCACCACGGTATGCCCCAGGGAAACCAGGGTGGTGGCCATGCGCAGGCCGAACTTGCCGAGGCCGATGATCCCGATTTCCAGTTTCTTTTCCGGCATGTCTTTTCCTTCTTTCTACATCTGAAACAGTCGGATTTTTCGTCGCTGACAAGAAAGGCAAGTTTTTTATGAAGGGAGTGTCGTCTTACCCTACTCGACCGCAGTAAAAAACGAGCTTAACGCGGCCCGCGCCAAAAGGGCCAAATGCCCAGGCCCGCTAACCGATGGGGAGCTGGGCCTCGGCGACGGTATACGCCTTCCGGGGCTGCAGGCTCTGCACGGCCATGAGCAGGCTGAGCAGGCCCACCCGCCCGGCGAACATGTTGAAGATGATAATCATCTTTCCTTCCGCGCTCAAATCCGGGGTCAGATTAACGGACAGGCCCACCGTGCCCAGAGCGGACACCGTCTCGAAAAGCAGGCGCAGCATGCTCACGCCCTCGCGCCCGGTGCGGTGCAGGATGCCGTTTTCCGTGATGCTCAGCAGAAAGGTGGAAACCGCGATGAGCATGGAATAGAGAAAAAAGAGGGTCAGGGCGCGGGTGACGATTTCCCTGGGCACGCCGCGCTGTTCCAGCACGATCTGGCGGTCGCCGCGAAACTGGGCGGCCACGTATCCCGCCAGCACCCGGAAGGTCACCACCTTGATGCCGCCCGCGCAGGAACCCGGCCCCGCGCCGATGAACATCAGGGCCATGAGCACCATAAGGCTCGCCTCGCTCAGGGCGGCCATGTCCACGCTGTTGAAGCCCGCGGTGCGGGCGATCACGGACTGGAAAAAGGAGGTGATGGCAAGGTCGAAGCCGTCGCCCACGCTCTGCTCATTGCCAGCACGGAAGAATTCAATGCAGAAAATCAGCACCGTGCCGACCACAATCAGAAACAGGCTGGTCTTGACGACCAGGCGGCTGAAACGGCTCAGGCGGCGCACCGGCGCGCCCAGCCTGCCGCCGCTGAGCAGGCCCAGCAACTCTCGCAGCACGGCGAAGCCGATGCCGCCCAGAATGACGCTGCCCGCGATGACCAGATTGACCACCGGGTCGTCGCGGAAGGGCATCAGATTGTCGGGGCTCAGGGCGAAGCCCGCGTTGCAGAAGGCCGAAACCGCGTGGAACACCGCGCTGAAGGGGTGGAAGAAGTGGGGATCGTGCAGGTAGAGCAGCACGGCGGCCAGAGCTTCGATGCCGAAAACCAGGGCCAGCACCTGGCGCAGAAAGGCCGCCAGATTGAAGTCGCCGCCCAGCAGGGCCTGGCTGACCGCCTCGCGGCTGGTGAAGGGGACAGAACTGCGCCAGAGCAGGAAGATGATGCTCGTGTAGGTCATGACGCCGAGGCCGCCCAACTGGATCAGAAAAAGCAGCACGCCTTGGCCGAAGGGGCTGAGCACGGAGCTGATGTCCACGGGCGTGAGGCCGGTGACGCAGACCGCCGAGGTAGCCAGAAAACAGGCGTCCAGGGTTTGCAGTTCCCTGCCCGGATGCCAGCTCGGCGGCAGGCAGAGCAGCGCCGTGCCCACGGCAATGGCCCCCAGAAAGGAAAAGACCGGCCAGGTAAGGGGGCTGAACAAACGCTTGCGCTGCATTAATGTGATGTATTCCAGGCGGAGGGGGATTGCAAGACGCTTCGCCGCGCGCGGCCGTTCCGTACTTTCCTGATCCGCGCGAAGGCCACCGGCGCAACCAAGGAACGGCCGGCATTGCGGGAATTTTGCGAAATCGGCGTTTTTTCATGCGGGCAAAGCACGCATTACCAATGAACGGAGATGTGCCAGTCAGCGAGGGGGAGCTTACGGGCATGGAGAGTAAGACGGGTTTTACAACATAACCGCCATGTTACGGAAATACTGAAACAAGTGCGCTTTTCTCCTCTCCGCCTTTTCCAGATCAGATGCGGCGGCCCTGCCGCGCGGGAAACTTGCCTGATGCCGCGCCAGGGTCTAAGGTAGTCGCGTTGCCCCCGTTTATTGCTGTCCACAGCCCTTGTTGTCCACTTTCGTAGCGGATGCGCTCCATTTACAGTCCCCCTGCCGGGAGGATGATATGGCCGTTACGCGCCCAGCCAAGACATTCTCCCAGACGGAACGCCGTCGCATCCTGCTGGGTGCGGGAGCCCTCTGTCTGGGCATTCTGGCTCTGGCCGCTTTTTCCTGCTGGAACTTTTCCGTTCTGCTCGCCGATCAGGCCCGCAGCCACGCCGTCAGGCTGACCCATCTGTCCATCAGCAAGGATCTGGCCCTGCGCGCCTGGGTGTCCGATATCGGCGGCATTTACGCGCCCGTGACCCCCGGCACGCCTCCCAATCCCTGGCTGCCTCCGAAAAACCGCGATTTCACCTTGCCTGACGGCATCACCGTCACCCGCATCAACCCGGCCTATGCCTTCCGGCTGGTGCAGGAACGCTGGATGGAAGCCTCCACCGGCCGGGGACGGCTGGTCAGCCTCAAGCCCATCCGGCCCGATAACCGGGCCGACCCGTGGGAAGCGGCCGCCCTGGAGGAGTTGATCCGGACCGGCGGCGAGGAAAAACTCAGCCTGGAAAAAACGGACGGACAGGAGCGCATCCGCCTGATCCACGCTCTGCGGGCCAAACAGCAATGCCTGACCTGCCACTCGGCGCGGGAGCACAAGGAGGGCGACGTGCTCGGCGGGCTCAGCGTCAGCCCGCCGCTGGAAGAAATGGCCCGCATGCACGATGTGCTGAGCGGCAAAATCACCCTTGTGCACCTTCTCTTCGCCCTGCTCTGCATGCTGGGCGTGGTCTGGTTCAGCGTGAAACTGCTGCGGCGCATCGACCAGCGCGACAAGGCGCAAAATGAACTTCAGCGGCTGGCCGACGATCTGGAACAGCGCGTGGACGAACGCACCCGCCAGTTGCACGCCTCCGAGGCGCACAGCCTGCGCCTGCTCAACGCCACCAGCGACGGCATCATCGGCGTGGATACCGGAGGAAACATCAGTTTTGCCAACCGCGCCGCCCAGAATATGCTGGGCTATGCGGAAAACGAGCTGATCGGCAGAAACCTGCACGAAACCCTGCATCCGTTCTGTCCGGACGGCTCGCACAATCCGCGCGAAAGCTGCACGCTTTGCCGGGCGCGGCTGGGCTCGGACGAAATGCGCTTCACTCTGGAATCCTTTCTGCACAAAAGCGGCGACATCGTCCTGGTCAGCGGCAGCATCGCGCCCATTCTGGAAGAGAACGCGGCCACCGGCTCCATCCTGGCTTTCCACGACGTCGGCGAGGCCTACAAAAGCGAACTGTGGCAGCGCATCATTTTTGACAGCGCCGGAGAAGCCTTTTTCATCTGGGATGAAAAGCGCAAGCTTCAGTCCTGCAACGCAGCGGCGGTCAAATGGCTGGGCGCGTCCTCCAAGGAAGAGGTGCTGGCGCGCATCAAGGAATTTCAGCCGACCGTGCAGGAGGACGGCACGACCACGCTTCAGGCCCTGGAGGATATTTTTTCCCTCTGCGACCAAAAGGGCATGGTGCACACGAGCTGGACATGCCGCCACGCCGACGGCACACTTCTGCCCTGCGAGGCGGTGCTGGTGCGGCTGACCTCCCCCCTGGGCCTGGGCTACTTCGCCTCGCTGCACGATCTGCGCAAAATCCGCGCCTATGAAAACATTCTGGAAAACGAGCGGCAGCTTCTGAGCGCCGTGGTGAAGGCCGCGCCCTCGGCCATGCTGATCTGCTCCGGCGAGGACAAGGCGCGCATGTTCAATCCCTCGGCGCAACGGCTGGCGGGCCTGGCCGCCGGGGAGGACTGCTCGGGCATCTGGGCGGATTACCAGGCCTATCGCGATTTCTGCGCCGAAGCCCGGCAGGGCCGGCCGACGGTCAACGCGCCCATGACCATCCGCCGCCTGGACGCTCCGGACGGCCCGCTTCTGGAAACCCTGACCAGCGTCAGTCCCGTCAACTACCGGGGCAATCCGGCCCTGCTGATCTGGCTTCAGGACATCACCGAACTCAATGCCGCACGCCTGGCGGCGGAGGCCTCCACCCGCGCCAAAAGCGACTTTCTGGCGCGCATGAGCCACGAAATCCGCACGCCCATGAACGCCATTCTGGGCATGACCCACCTGCTGCTCCAGACCCGCGTGGACGACCGCCAGAAACACTATCTGGAAAGCACCCGGCAGGCCGCGCGCAATCTGCTGGGCCTGCTCAACGACATTCTCGATTTCTCCAAGATCGAAGCCGACCGCATGACCATGGAAAACGAGCCCTTCCTGCTCTCGGAAATACTGGAAAACCTTGCGGATCTGCTTAGTTTCAGCGCTGCGGGGAAAGGCCTGGAGCTGCTCTTCGATGTGGCGCCGGACGTGCCTTACATGCTGGTGGGCGACAAATTGCGTTTTTCGCAGGTGCTGACCAATCTGGCCAACAACGCCCTCAAATTCACCAGCCATGGTTCGGTGACGGTCAGCGTGCGCCTTCTGGACAAAGACGCCCAACAGGCCCGCCTGCAGGTGGATGTGCGCGACACGGGCATAGGCCTGACCAGGGAACAGACCGGCTTGCTTTTCCAGCCCTTCCAGCAGGTGGACACTTCCACGACCCGGCGCTATGGCGGCACCGGTCTGGGTCTTGCCATCTGCCAGCGGCTGGTGAGCATGATGGGCGGCCGCATCTGGGTGGAGAGCGAAGCGGGCGCGGGCAGCACGTTCAGCTTTACCGCCGTCTTCGGCCTGACGGACGAGGCCATGGCGGATCCGGCCCCGCCGGAACTGCGCGGCAGACGCGTCCTGCTGGCCACGGGCTCGGCAGCGGCCCGCGGCGTGCTGGAACGCCTGCTGGACGGCCTGAACATGACGGCGCATTCCGTGGATTCCGCCGCGGCGGCGCTGGATGCGGCCCGGGCGGCCCAAGCGGAGGGCGCGCCCTTTGATCTGGCCCTTGTGGACCAGAACCTGCCGGAAGAAGACGGCCAGAACTGTGTCGCGGCCCTGGGCCGGCTCAGCGGCGGCGCGCTGCCCCGGCTGCTGCTGGTTCCGGCCTTCAATGCGGGCCGGCGTCACGAAACGCCGGGGGCGGACCGCAATACACGCGTTCTCTCCAAGCCGGTCTGGCGCGCCTCGCTGCACAACGCCATTGTGGAAGCCCTGGGGCTTGACCGCGCTCTCATCCCCGTACGCGGGGCCAGAGACCAGGATGAGCCCGCCGACATGCGCTCCATGGCGGGCGCGCACATCCTGCTGGCCGAAGACAATGAAATCAACCAGGAAGTGGCCTCCAATCTTCTGGAGGCCCTGGGCATGCGGGTCACCCTGGCCAAGGACGGGGCCGAGGCCGTGGAACTGTGCCGCCGACAGCCCTTTGACCTGATCTTCATGGACATCCAGATGCCGGTCATGGACGGTCTGACCGCCACCCGGCGCATCCGCGCGTTGCCGGGCGTTGGCCCCGCGTTTCCGCCGATCATCGCCATGACGGCCCACGCCATGAGCGGCGACCGTGAAAGAAGCCTGGAAGCGGGTATGAACGACCATATCACCAAGCCCATTGATCCGCAGGTGCTCAGCCTGAAACTGCGCCTCTGGCTGGGCCGCGGGGGCGCGCAGGGCGGGGCGTAGAGCATTTCCAGCTTTGTCCTCACGCAGGCGCGGTCCGGCATTTTCCACTGCCGGGCCGCGCTAAAGTCCTTTACAGGGCGACGGGGCCACGCTATAGAAAACCTGAGCTAGGGGAGCCGCGCGGAACACGCTTTGCGAGAGCGCGTTCAGGGCGGCTGAGAGTGGGGAACCAGACCCAGACCCTATGAACCTGACGCAGTTCGCACTGCCGGAGGGAAGCTGAGGCCGCACCCGCTTTCCCGCAGGTTGTGGCTTTTTTTGCGCCCTGCGTCACAAACCGTGAGGCACCCATGACATCTTCGCTCTGTTCAAAAAACGCCGCCCTGCGCGGCCTGCTCGACCGGCATCTGTCCGCCCTGGCCCAGGAGGAAGGCCTGACCCCGGAAAGCATCACCAGCGCCCTGGAAGAAGGCAGCATGGTGCTTCTGGGCAACCCGGCCCATGACGGCCTCAAGCCCATTCTGGTGGGCCAGCCGTCCCGGATCAAGGTCAACGCCAACCTCGGCACGTCGCCGCTCTGCAACTGCCCGGAAACCGAAAACCGCAAAATCAAGGCCGCCCTGGACGCCGGGGCCGACACGGTCATGGATCTTTCCATCGCCGGAGACCTGGACGCCATCCGCGCGGGCATGCTCAAGGCCTGCCCCCTGCCCCTGGGCACGGTGCCCATGTATGCCGTGGGCCAGCAGATCCTGGACGCCGAGCGTGACATCAGCAGCATGCAGCCCGACGACCTTTTTGCGGAAATTGAAAAACAGGCCCGCCAGGGCGTGGATTTCATCACCGTGCACTGCGGGCTTTCCCGGCGCGGCGCGGAACTGGCCGTGAAAGACAACCGCGTGCTGGGCATCGTCTCGCGCGGCGGCTCCATGCTGGCCCGCTGGATGCTGGAAAACAACCGTGAAAATCCCCTGCTGGAATATTTCGACCGCCTGCTGGAGCTCTGCCTGCCCTACAACGTCACCCTGTCGCTGGGCGACGGCCTGCGCCCCGGCGCGGGCGTGGACGCGGGCGACGCGGCCCAGTGGGAGGAAGTGATCAATCTGGGCCAGCTGGCCAAATACGCGCTGGAAAAGGGCGTGCAGTGCATGATCGAGGGTCCGGGCCATGTGCCGCTGAACCAGGTGCGCACCCAGATTCAGGGCATCAAGCGCCTGACCAACAACGCGCCCCTGTATGTGCTGGGACCGCTGTGCTGCGACAGCGCGCCCGGCTACGATCACATTGCCGGGGCTATCGGCGGCGCTCTGGGCGTGGAAGCGGGCGTGGACTTTCTCTGCTACCTGACTCCGGCCGAGCATCTGACCCTGCCGGATGTGGACGACGTGCGCGCCGGGGTGATGGCTTCGCGCGTGGCCGCCCATGTGGGCGAAGTGGCTCTGGGCCGTCCCAGGGCCGTGGAACGCGAGGCGGCCATGAACGCGGCCCGCAAGGCCCTGGACTGGGAGGGCATGTCCAAGGCCGCTCTGGACCCGGACCAGCTCGCCAAACGCCGCGAGGCGCACAAGAGCGAGGAAGTCTGCGCCATGTGCGGGAAGTTCTGCTCGGTGAAAATGCTGCGCGGGCATTAGGAGCTGTTTCTAAATGAGGATTTTTGTTCTCTGCCCAGGAAGGCGAGTTCCGGGCGGAGGGAGTATATTCAAACCCGACCTTCGCACGGAGCGAGCCTGGCGCAGGCAGAGGGCGAAAGGACAATTTAAAGACAGCTCCTAGAGCGAATTAACGTTAAGAGTATGCATGACCTGGACACGATGTTCTGACCCGTAAGTTTCACGACTCCGTGAGCAATTTTTAAAGTAAAAAATTGCTCTAAGCTGAACAATAACGAGAAAGCCCGGTGTGATCTTCCACACCGGGCTTTCTCGTAGCACATCAATCATCCGGCAGCTGTGATTTTTTGTTTGCCTTGCCGGCGACAAAAAGACGCGCCTGCCGCCTACAGTTTGCCCACCAGATCCAGCCCCGGCTTCAAAGTCGCCGCGCCGGGCTTCCACTTGGCCGGGCAGACCTGATCGCCGTGCTCGGCCACGAACTGGGCGGCTTCCACCTTGCGCACCAGTTCCTCGGCGTTGCGGCCGATGCCCAGGTCGTGCACTTCATAGGCCTTGACTTCACCCTGCGGGTTGATGATGAAGGTACCGCGCAGGGCCTGGCCCGTGGCTTCAATATAGACGCCGAAGAAGCGGGACAGCCAGGCGGCGCTGTCCGAAAGCATGGGATAGCGGATTTTGGCGATGTTCGGCGAGGCGTCGGCCCAGGCTTTATGCACATAGGCGCTGTCCGTGGACACGGAGTACAGTTCGCAGTTCAGCTTCCGGAACTGCTCGTAATGGTCCGAAAGGTCTTCCAGTTCCGTGGGGCAGACAAAGGTGAAGTCCGCCGGATAGAAGAAGATCACCGACCAGTGCCCCAACAGATCAGATTCGCTGACATCCTTCAGTTCGCCGTTGTGAAAAGCCTGGACGGTGAAGGGTTCCACTTTCTTGTTGATCAGATTTTCCATGATATATTCCTTTATAGTTCGTATGGCTTGAAGCGACGTCCGCTTCCTGACGGTAAAATTTTTCCGACGTGCCCCCTTGACCTATTGAAAATGATATTCATTTTCTATTAAGTTTGTCAAGCATGTCTCCTGCCTGGAGCAAAAAATTTAAAAAACTTCAGCCGGAAAAACGAAACGCCGTCGAATCCGGCGAACGGACCGGCGGCGGGAACAGGCGAAGAATGCGGCCCTGCCAGGCTATTTGTTGTGCTTGTGCCAGAGCACGAAAAAGACCGAGCCCACAGTCAGGCAGCAGGCCAGGACAATCCGGCCCGTAATCGTTTCACCGCCCAGCCACCAGCCGAGGAAAATGCCGATGACCGGCACCACATACTCGTAGGACACGGCCGTGGCGATGGAAACATGCGTCAGCAGCCAGAAATAACTGGAATAGGCGTTAATGGAACCGCCGATGACCATCCAGGCAAAGGCCAGCGCCACTTCGAACCGCAGGTTTTCCCAACGGGTCATGGCCGCCTCGCCGCAGGCGAAGCCCAACAGCAGGGTTTCCAGCCCGCCCACCAGCAGCAGGAGGCCGCAGGACTGCAAGGCCGAAAGCCGGGTGGGCAGAGGAAAACGCCGGGTCAGCAGGGAGCCGGTCACCCAGCCCAGCGTGGCCCCGAAAACCCAGAACATGCCGGCGGGGCTGGTCTGGCCCGTCCCGGAAGCGTTCTGGCTGACGCCCAGCAGCACCAGGCCGCACAAGCCTCCGGCCAGGCCCAGCCACTGCATGGCCGAGGGGCGCTGCTCCCCGCCGAACAGCCAGGCCGCCACCAGCATGGAAATGGGCGTGGAGCCGGTGACCACGGCGGCCACGCCGGAGGAGATGTATTCCTGTCCTTTGCCCAGAAAGCCGCTGGCCATCAGCACCATAAACACCGCGAGCCAGCAGGCGTGCCGCCAGTCGGCGCGCGTGGGCCGCTGCCAGCGGCCTGTGCAGCCGATGGCCGCGCAGAGCAGCAGACCGGCCAGAAACATGCGCGAACCGCAGGCCAGAAAGGGACCCAGCACTTCCAGCGTGAATTTGAAGCCGATATAGGTGGAACCCCAAGAAACATAGACCAGAAAAAGATTGAGCAGGATTTTCAGATTCAGAGGGGACAGGCGCACGGCGGAACTCCTTGACGCTCGGGCATTTCCGCGATTCACGCGGAAAAGCGCGGGGCCGCCGTGCGCCGCTGAGATTCCGGACGGGCGGCGGAGGCGGAACAGCCACACAGGCCTCTATCCGGGCGCATATCTTCTGTCAAGCCGCCGGGCGGAGCCGCCCGCAGGGCCGATTTTAACGCCGCCACGGCTACCCCCTTGGCAGAAGGGCACGGCCCGTGCTAGAAAAATAACGGGGGTTGGCTATGTCCAAACAGAACAGCGCGTCCTTGGCGGACTTTCTGGAATTCATGAGCCGCAAAGGGCTGAACACCACGTCCCAGCGGCGCGTCATTGCGGAAGCTTTTTTTGAACTCCCCGGCCATCACACGCTGGAAGAGTTCTATCAGCATATCCTGCGACGCGATCCGGGCATCGGCCAGACCACGGTCTACCGTACCCTCAAGTTGCTCTGCGACGCCGGGCTGGCCATGGAAATCCATTTCAGCGACGGCATCACCCGCTATGAAGTGGCCCGGCCCAACAGCCACCATGATCACATCGTCTGCCTTTCCTGCGGCAAGATTGTGGAGATCTGCGATCCGCGCATTGAAAAACTGCAACACGAGTTGGCGGAAAAGCACGGTTTCAGCCTCAACGGCCATGTGCACAATCTTTACGGCCTGTGCGCCGACTGCCGTAAAGCGACGTCTGAGGGCCAACCGGCCAGATGACGTTGCGGAACAGCCTTTTTCAACACGTAAGCTCCCGCGAGCCGGTCTGATCCATCAGAAAAAGCCCGCATCTTTTTTGGGGAATTGTTTTACGCCCCCTAAGCGAACTTGACATTCATTTTCATAATAGACATACTTGTTCTGCGGGCCGGTTATAGAAGTCCGCTCCCGCGCACGTTGCCGTTCCGGCAGGCCGGCGCGTCGCGCGGGCAAATCAAGCAAAAGGTGATACTCATGGATATGCAATTGCTGCTGGTCCTTCTTTGTGTGGCTGCCGCGTTTTTTTTCATTGTCCGGCGTTTCCGCCGCGCCCTGCGCAAGGGACAGTGCTCCTGCGGCTGCGAAGGCGGCGGGGACAAAAAAAATTGCTGCGCGGGCGGCTGCTCCGGGCGCAAATTGCAGTGACGTTGTCACGCTTTCCCGCATAAAACCAGGATCTCCCGCTTGTCACGAGGCGGGAGATCCTGGTTTTATGCGGGAAACGGAAAAATATCTTATACGGCGTAATCCAGGGCCTGCCGGGAGGCGCTGACAGCCTTGACCAGCGCGCCGAATTCCACATGCACGGGATGTTCGGCATAGGCCTTCAGCCCGGCCATGTCGTCATGCACGGATTGCAGCACCACCTGCGCGGGAACCGTACTGGTGGGCTGAATCTGATAGGAAACCTCCACGGAGCGCACCGTGGGAATGCCGCTCAGCGGCGCCGAAGCCTCTTTGATGCGGCGGGCGTTCTCCGCCGCCGTATGCCCGTCCGCCTCTTCCTGAAGCGTCCACCAGACGATATGCCGGATCATGTTCTTCTCCTTGGCTGTGCGCCGGGCCGCTGGTCAGCGGCCCTCTCCCTCGCGGGGGGCGCTGTTTACCGGAGCGCTTTCGCTTTGAAGCCGCTCCGACGTCAATTCGAGCTCAACTTTTCCGCCGCTTGAGCCGGTCCGTGCGTTCCTGCATCAGAAAACGCCCGGTCACGGAATTGGGATCGGCCACAATGGCCTCGGGCGTGCCCGCCGAGACGATCAGGCCGCCGTTCTCCCCGCCGCCGGGACCCATGTCCAGCACGTGGTCCGCGGCCAGGATCATATCCGTATTGTGCTCAATGACCACCACGCTGGCCCCCTTGTCCACCAGGGCGTGCAGCACCTTGATGAGCTTGCCCACCTCGTGCATGTGCAGGCCGGTGGTGGGCTCGTCCAGAATATACATGGTGCCGGGCAGGGAGCGTTTGCCCAGTTCGCGCGAAATCTTGATGCGCTGGGCTTCGCCGCCGGAAAGCGTGGTGGCGGGCTGGCCCAGACGCAGGTATTCCAGGCCCACCTCTTCCAGCACGGCCAGCCGCCGTTCCAGGCCGGGGTAATTCTCAAAAAGCTGCCGGGCCTGATGCACGGTGAGGTCCAGCACTTCCGCGATGTTCAGGCCCTTGTAGCGCACTTCCAGGGTTTCGTGATTATAGCGCCTGCCCTTGCAGACATCGCAGGTCACGTAGACGTCGGGCAGAAAGTGCATTTCCACCCTGATCTGGCCGTCGCCGCCGCAGGCCTCGCAACGGCCGCCGCGCACGTTGAAGCTGAAGCGCCCCGGTTTGTAGCCGCGCTTGCGCGCGTCCGGGGTCATGGAAAAGATATTGCGGATCTCGTCGAAAATCTTGGTGTAGGTGGCCGGATTGGAGCGCGGCGTGCGGCCGATGGGCGTCTGGTCGATGGCCACGATGCGCTCCACGGGCGCGCCGCCCTTCTCATAGCGCAGGCCGCCGATGGCGCCGGGCTGGTCCACGCGCAGGCCCAGATTCAGGGCCAGATGCTTGTAGAGCGTGTCCACCACCAGCGAGCTTTTGCCCGAGCCGGATACGCCGGTCACGCAGGTCAGCACGCCCAGGGGAATGCGGCAGTCGATGCCGCGCAGATTGTTGGTGGTCACGTTGTGCAGCAGCAGTTCGCCCTGGGCCTCGCGCCGGGCGTCGGGCAGGGGAATGGATTCGTCCCCGCGCAGGTAGCGGGCCGTGAGCGTGTCCGCCGTGCCCAGCAGATCGTCCACCGGGCCCTGGAACATGAGTTCGCCGCCCCGCGAGCCAGAACCGGGCCCCAGTTCGATGACCGTGTCCGCCGCGCAGATGGTGGCCTCGTCGTGTTCCACCACCAGCACGGTATTGCCGCGCGCCTGAAGGGAACGCAACGTGCCCAGCAGGCGCTCGTTGTCGCGCGGGTGCAGGCCGATGGAAGGCTCGTCCAGCACATAGGTCACGCCCACCAGGCCCGAGCCCAGTTGCGAGGCCAGACGGATGCGCTGGGCCTCGCCGCCGGACAGGGTGCTCATGGAGCGGCCCAGCGAAAGATATTCCAGCCCCACGTTGCGCATAAAGGAGAGGCGGAAGGTCAGCTCCTTGAGCAGGGGTTCCGCGATAAGGGCGTGGCGGCCCGTGAACGTGCGCTTGTGCAGCCATTCCAGGCTGCGCTCCACGGACAGCGCGCAGAACTGGGCGATGTTCAGGTCGTCCACCCGCACGGCCAGGGCGTCGGCATTGAGACGCGCGCCCTTGCAGTCCGGGCAGTCCATGGACTGGCGGAAGCGGGCCAGCACTTCCCGCCAGGCCTCGCCGTACTGCATGCCTTTTTCCAACAAAGGGATGACGCCGGGCCAGCGCTTGTCGCTCACGCTCAGGGCGCTCTGGGTCCGCTGCGCCTCGGCGAAATGCTCGCTCTGGTAGTCGCCGGACGCGCCCAAGGCCACATTGCCGCCCATCCAGTTGCGGCGCAGGCCCAGAGAACCGGCGGCGGGCTTGCCGTGCTCGTCCTCGCCGTAGAACAGGGCGGCCAGGGCCGCGTCGGAAAACTGCTCCAGCGGCGTGGAGAGAGTGAACTTGAAGCGCTTGCCCAGAGCCTTGAGCGCGCTTTCGTAGCGGCTGAACATTTTGTCCGTGGCCCAGGGCAACAGCGCGCCGGTGTTCAGCGAAAGTCCCCGGTTGGGCGCGATGAGGCGCGGCTCGAAATAATCCACGCTGCCCAGGCCCACGCAGCGCGGGCAGGCCCCCTGCGGGCCGTTGAAGGAAAAAAGCTGCGGACTGGGCGCGGGCAGGGAAATATGGCAGTGCGGGCAGACCGAAGTGGTGGAATGAATGGTGTCGCGCTCGGCCTCGCCCTTGTCCGGCTCGTGCAGCACCAGGCGGCCTTCGCCGTAGCGCAGGGCCAGTTCCACGGAGTCCGCCAGACGGCCCCGGATGCCCTCTTTGTTCACCAGACGGTCCACCACCAGATCTATGCTGTGCTTCTTGTTCTTGTCCAGGGCGGGCACGTCGTCCAGGGTGTGAAAAGCGCCGTCCACGCGCACCCTGGCGAAACCCTCGGCCTTGAGCTTCTTGAATTTGTCCTGGTGGGTGCCCTTCTGCAATTCCACCAGCGGGGCCAGGACCATGAACTTGCTCCCCGGCGGCAGGGCCAGAATGTCGCCGATGATCTCGTCCGCCGCGCGGGCCTCGATGGGGCGGTCGCACTGGGGGCAGTACATGCGCCCCAGGCGCGCGAAAAAGACGCGCAGAAAGTCGTGGATTTCCGTCACCGTACCCACGGTGGAACGCGGATTGCGCGAAACGCTCTGCTGCTCCAGGGAGATGGCCGGAGAAAGGCCCTCGATCTTTTCCACGTCCGGCTTGTCCATCTGGGGCAGGAACTGCCGGGCGTAGGCCGAAAGGGATTCCACATAACGGCGCTGGCCCTCGGCATAAACGATGTCGAAGGCCAGGGTGGATTTGCCCGAACCGGACGGCCCGCAGATCACCACCAGTTCGTCGCGGGGGATGTCCAAGCTGATGTTTTTGAGATTGTGCTGCCGGGCCTTTTCAATATGGATGCAGGGCTTGTTCTCCGTTTTCATGGGAAGTTATCTAAGCAGCTCCGGCCCTCTTGGCAAGCTGTCATTTTCCGGCGTGCGCCGCCTGTTCCGACAATGCGCCGCCCAAGCGCATGGACAAGAGAGCGCAAAGGCGGTATAAAAATTTTTACGAACGTAAAAACGAAAAAACCGCCCGGACAGGCCGGGAGGGGGACAATCATGTGGAAGTATATGCGGATCGCCGCCCTGCTGGCCCTGCTGACCATTGTGCCGCTCACGACGGCTGACGCCGAGGACAACGGCATGACGGCAAGGGGCATCTTTACCCAGCTGCCCGCCAGCATTTTTGAAAATACGGCGGAAGGCCTCTCCGACGCGGACAAACAGCAACTGTTGACCGAAGGGCATACGGAATTCTGGGAAATCGCCGGAGAAACCGAGGACGTAATCGTGTTTGCGGCCTTGCCCTTCCGGGACAGCGCCGTGGCCCTGCGGCTCTTCCGCAATACGGCGGACGGCTCGGTGGAGGCGGCCATCGGTACGCTGGGCGGACCCATCTGCACCATGGAGCTGTGGCGGGTGGACGCCTCGGGCCGCATGGTGCCCATCGACACGCCGCCGGAGCCGGACATTAAGGAATTTCTGGGGCAGGGCCGGAAGCTGCCGCCGGACGTCAACCCCACAGTGCTGATCTGCCTGGGCCTGGGCGGGCTCAAGGCCGAACCCGTGTTCTGGAACAGCTCGGGCATGACCCAGGTGCCTCTGGCCAATGACGTCAGCTTTCAGTGGACCGGCAAGAGCTTTGAAAAGCAGGTGAGCCCGCACAAGGAACAGACCGGCGAACGCCCCTGATCCTGACCGGCGGACGCATCACCGCTCAGGGGCGCGGCAGGCAGCGAAAAACTCTACCGGGCCGCCCCCTATCCGGCCCCGGACATCCTGCGCGCGAACTGCACCAGGCGTGCGCCCGGCACGCCGGAGAGTGGGCAGAACCGGAACTGGAGGTTCGCGCCACTGCCGCAGCAGGGCCAAAATGAAAAAGAAAACCAATCTCTTTTATGCGGCGCACCACCGCTCCGCCTGCGCGGCCTGACTGGTCCGCCGCCTATTTCTTCAGCCATTCCTCCAGCTTGGCCTCCAGTTCGGCTTCGCTCAGGCGAGAGACGTCGTACATGCCGGCCCCTTCGCGCTGGCGTGCGGCTTCGGCCAGAATAATGGCCGCGGCCACGGAAACGTTGAAGCTCTGGATCATGCCGTACATGGGAATGTAGAGCTGGCCGTCAGCTTGGGCAAGCAGTTCCTCTTCCACGCCGCTGTGCTCGTTGCCCATGATCACCGCCGTGGGCCGGATGAAATCCCAGGCCCGCAGGGGACGGGCCGTTTCCGAGCAGGAGGTGGCCAGCACCTGGAAGCCCTGGCCCCGCAGATCGCTCATCAGATCCGCGCTGTTCTTGTGGCGCACGCTTTCCACCCATTTGCGGGCCGAGGCCGAGGTTTTGCGGCCCAGCGCCGGAAAGGGAGTATTGGTATAGTAGAGATGCACCCTGGCAAGACCGAAGGCGTCACAGGAACGGTAGATGGCCGAGACATTATGCGGATCATGGATGTTGGCCAACACCAGGGTCAGATCATTCTGGCGACGGCGCAACACTTCAAGCAGGCGCGCTCTGCGCCTGGGGGTGGGTTCCTTGGGCATGGCGATGATTTCCTTCTGCGGTGCGAATGCTTGTGAAAGGTGTGTCAGAAAAAACTTTTTCAGGCAAGCGCATTGCCAAGGGTATGGATTTATCCTAAAAAAGTGGAAAATATCTGTCTTCCGCGCGGCCCGGGGCCGCGACATCTTTCATTCAGGAGTGCGCCCATGTCAAAATTCCGGTCTCTGCCTCTGGCCCTGATGACGGCCCTGCTCTCGGCTCTGGTCCTGCCCGGCGCGGCCATGGCCGCAGCGGGCCATCCCACCATTCCAGGTTCCGAGCTTTCGGCCGTCTGGGTTATCCCCTTTGCCTGCATGCTGCTTTCCATCGCCATCATGCCGCTGGCCCTGCCGCACTTTTGGGAGCACCACTTCGGCAAAATCGCCGTATTCTGGGGTCTGGCCTTTCTGGTGCCCTGTTTCCTCGTCTACGGCTTCAATGTCGCCCTGTATGAATTTCTGCACATCATTCTGCTGGACTACATCCCCTTCATCGTCCTGCTTTTCGCGCTGTTCACCGTGGCCGGCGGCGTGCGCCTCAAGGGCTCGCTGGTAGGCACGCCCGTGGTGAATACCGCCCTGCTGGCCGTGGGCACCGTCCTGGCGAGCTGGATGGGCACCACCGGCGCGGCCATGCTGCTGATCCGCCCCCTGCTGCGCGCCAACGCCCACCGCAAATACCGCGTGCATTCCGTAGTCTTCTTCATCTTTCTGGTGGCCAACATCGGCGGCTCCCTGACGCCTCTGGGCGATCCGCCGCTCTTCCTGGGCTTCCTCAAGGGCGTCAGCTTTTTCTGGACCACAACGCACCTTTTCCTGAAGACTCTCTGTCTTTCCGTGGCCCTGCTGGCCATTTTCTTTGTGCTGGATATGGTCCTGTACAACAAGGAAGGCCGCCCCACCCCGCCGCATGATCCCAATGCTGTGGAAGAAAAGCTCGGCCTGGACGGCAAGATCAACCTGCTCTTCCTGCTGGGCGTGGTGCTGGCTGTGCTGGCCTCCGGCATGGCGCCGCTGGGCGCCTGGATCGAGGTCTACGGCGTGCCCGTGGAAGGCCAGAACCTGCTGCGCGACATCGTGCTGCTCTGCATGGCCGGTCTTTCCTGGAAGTTCACCAGCCGACGCTGCCGCGAACTCAACGGTTTTTCCTGGGCGCCCATTGAGGAAGTGGCCAAGCTCTTCTTCGGCATCTTCCTCAGCATGATCCCGGCCATCGCCATTCTGCGCGCCGGCACGCACGGCGCGCTGGCCTCGCTGATCAACATGGTCTCCACCCCGGACGGCCAGCCGGTCAACGCCATGTACTTCTGGCTTACAGGCGCGCTCTCCAGCTTCCTGGACAATGCGCCCACCTACTTGGTATTCTTCAACACCGCGGGCGGCGACGCCGTCCATCTGATGAACGACATGGCCACCACCCTGATCGCCATTTCGGCGGGCGCGGTGTTCATGGGTGCCAATACCTACATCGGCAACGCGCCCAACTTCATGGTGCGCTCCATCGCCGAGAATCAGGGCGTGCGCATGCCCAGCTTCTTCGGCTACATGGCCTGGTCCGTGGGCATTCTGATCCCGCTGTTCGCCCTGCTGACCTGGATATTCTTCGTGTAGTCATTGCCGCCTTTCACACGCAAAAAAACGGCAGGCCGCAAGCCTGCCGTTTTTTTGCGGCACGCCTTGGCGCGGCATGAAGAGGAGCATACGCCATGAACCACAAGGAACGCATGCTGGCGGGCCTGCCCTACAAGGCATGGCTGGACGGCCTGAGCGAAGAGCGCCGGGCCTGCCGGCAAAAAGTCTTCCGTTACAATCACCTGCCGCCCGACCGGGAAGCGGAACGGGACGGCCTGATCCGTGAAATCCTCGGAGCGTGCGGGCGGCATGTGTGTATTGAAGGGCCGTTTTACTGCGATTACGGCTATAACATTGAAGTGGGCGAAAACTTTTTTGCCAATTACAACTTCACGGTGCTGGACGTGGCCAAGGTCAGGATCGGCGACTACGCCATGATCGCGCCCAATGTGGCCATCTATACGGCCGGGCATCCGCTGCACCCGGTATCCAGAAATTCGGGCTATGAATACGGCAGTCCCGTGAGCATCGGCGACAACGTCTGGATCGGCGGCAATGTGGTGATTAACCCCGGCGTGCGCGTAGGCCGCAATGTGGTCATCGGCTCCGGCAGCGTGGTGACCAGAGACATCCCGGACGATACGCTGGCCGCGGGCAATCCCTGCCGCGTTCTGCGGCCCATCACGGAAGCGGACCGCTGCCGCTATTTCAAAGACCGCCTCTTTGACGTGGAGGACTACGAACGGCCCTTTAACGCCGACGGATAAAAAAGATGCCGGAACGGCAAAAGGGCGTATCTGCCGTTGTAATGCACTTACGGTTTTTGCCCTAAACACCACTAAATTGAATCATTACCCTTCTTATAGACAGGTCTTATTGTGTATTTTGACTTTCCATGAGACTACTTCAGCTTTGATATTCCGCATTTATTGTCAGTCACGCCAACATTATTATTGAAGATATGCCTTATTTCACGCCACTAACCACTTGACAGGCAAAAACAAACAGAGATTCCTCCCCCCAATAAAAAACCGTTACGTTCTTTCCATAAGGCGATCTCTTTTGGAGCCGACTAAAAAATTCGAACTCCCGGCCTGCTGATGACGAAAAGCCGGAAAGGCCATTTCCACCCGGCCCACCGTCTTTCACACCATCTCGTTTTTTCATATTTTTTCTAAAAAATCAGAGTATTGTATTGAATCTGCATCTTCTCTCACCTTATTTTTCCCCGCTTCACACCAGAAACAAAGACGCCGCAGCGACAGCTTCAGCCCCCTGCCACTAGCGGAACAGCCGACGTGGCCGTCTGCGGCATCGGCAACAAATCCCATGAGGTCGTCAACTGACTCCCCTGCGGCACAGGCGGGTCGTCTCTGGAATGTTGCGGACCGCATCGCCCAATGGCGGCGGCCATGATCCGCACTCATTGCGTTTCGCATTTTCCGCTGGGTGGAGCCGGTTCAAGTCACACAGACATATGACCAGGGCCGTGTCCCCAACTTTTTCGGTGTAAATGGTCTCGTCATTTTTGTGAAAAAAATAACTTTCTGTCGACGAATAATTGAGGATATCAACCGGAAGAATTCCTGGTATGACAAGTTAATCTCCCCAATTATGGCTATTAATAAGCATTTCTGACTGTCAAATCTCAAAATTTGCATTTCCCGGCGGTCTGTGGGGCACACCGCCCTTGCAAGCTCCTCTTGTCCAAATTGAAGCAACTGTGGCTATGATTACGCATAGAGCGCTTTTGGCTTCTTATTTTTATAACTTATTTAATTAATATGTATATTTTTTTGAATCACCGTCACAAACTTTTTTCTTGAGAACGGATTTTTCAATTTTTGTGAAAAAAATAACTTGCTATTGGCTTGCGGATTGGTTAGTCAATCAGAAAGAGCTCACTGGTATGACATGTTGACACCCTTTCAGGTGGCCGGAGATCGCCGTGAGAACTTGCCAGCCCCAAAGTTGATATTGCTAGCGGTCTGTGGGGAATCCTGCCCTCACAGATTTATCGTGCAGGCGTTCCTCTTTATCAGACGGAAACAACTACGGAGGCCGTATGAAAAAGATTTTATCCCTTGTGATTCCCGTGCTGGCCTTTTTCTGCCTGCTTAATGTCCCCGCGGAATGGTTTCACATGCCTGGTTTGACGGTTGTCGAACAAAGGCTTATCGCCATCTTCTTCCTGGCGGCCCTCTGCTGGATACTTGAGCCCATCCCCATTTTCGCCACATCAGTCCTGGTCATTGTGCTGGAGTTGCTGCTCCTGTCCAACAAAGGACTCATCTTTTTACGCGGCGCGGCGGGGGACCCCGCTTTCGGCAAGGTGCTGACCTACCAGAGCATCATGGCCACCTTCGCTTCTCCCATCATCATGCTGTTCATGGGCGGCTTCTTCCTGGCCATGGCCGCCACTAAGTACCGCCTGGACATCAACCTGGCGCGGGTGCTGCTCAAGCCTTTCGGCAGCAGACCCCATATGGTGATGCTGGGCCTGCTGCTGATTACGGCCATTTTTTCCATGTTTATGAGCAATACGGCGACAGCGGCCATGATGCTGGCCATACTCGCGCCGGTCCTCTCGGTCTTGCCTGAAGGCGACCGGGGCCGCACGGCTTTCGTACTGGCCATCCCGGTGGGCGCCAACATCGGCGGCATGGCAACGCCGATCGGGACGCCTCCCAACGCCATCGCCCTCAAGTACATCCTGGATATCCAGCCCATCAGCTTCGGGCAATGGATGCTTTTCGGCGTCCCCTACGTCATAGTCCTGCTGTTCATCGCCTGGGTTCTGCTGGCCTGGCTGTTCCCATCCAAGGAAAAAAGCGTCAGACTTTCCATCACAGGCGAATTTCAGCGTGGCTGGCGCGCAAACCTGGTCTATATCACCTTCGGGCTTACTGTTTTGCTGTGGATGTTCGGCGGCCTGCACGGCATGAATTCCGAGGTCGTCGCCATGATTCCGGTGGCGGTCTTTGTCTGTACCGGCATAGTCACCAAAAAGGAATTGAAAGAAATTTCCTGGGATGTGCTCTGGCTGGTGGCCGGCGGCCTGGCCCTGGGTCTGGCCCTTGAAAAGACGGGACTGGCGGCGCGTATGGTGGCCAGCATTCCCTTTGCCACGTTTGCGCCTGTCATGGTGCTGGTGGTTGCCTCCGTGGTTACCCTGCTCATGGCCAACTTTATGTCACACACGGCTACGGCCAACCTGTTGCTGCCCATCATGGCTGTTCTGGCGGCCGGTCTGAGCGGACTCGACTCCATGGGCGGACCGCTGGGCCTTATTTTGGGCGTCACCTTTGCGGCATCTCTGGGCATGACCCTGCCTATCAGTACGCCGCCCAATGCCCTGGCCAGTTCCACCGGAATGGTGGAAACTCCGGATATGGCCAAGGTCGGCGTCGTCATCGGCATCGTGGGTGTTCTGCTGACCATGGTCATGCTCTGGATTATCGCGGGAACAGGCATACTGAAGCCATAGCGCGAAGCCGTATTACACATGTCCTTTCACAACCGGGAGGAGACCATGAAAGATATTCACGTGAACAGCATTACGGAAGCCGTTGCAGCCATGGCCGTTCAGGCCTGCTGTAAACTGCCCGCTGACGTGCGGAAGAGCTTTGAGGCGGCCCTGACCAAGGAACCCTCGCCCGTGGGGCGCAACATTCTGGACCAGTTACTGGAAAACGCGGCCATCGCCGCCGAAGAGGACATCCCCATCTGTCAGGACACAGGTCTGGCTGTGGTTTTTGCCGACCTGGGACAGGACGTGCATATCGTGGGCGGCGGCTTTGAGGACGCCGTCAACGAAGGCGTGCGCCGGGGCTATGTGGACGGCTATCTGCGCAAATCCTGCGTGGCCGAACCCCTGTTCGAGCGCAAGAACACCAGGGACAACACGCCTGCAGTCATCCATACCCGCATCGTGCCCGGCGACAGCCTGCGCCTGCGCCTGGCCCCCAAGGGCGCGGGTTCGGAAAACAAGAGCGTGCTGAAAATGCTGGTGCCCGCCGACGGCATTGAAGGCGTGCGCAAGGTGGTTCTGGACGCGGTGCTGGCCGCCGGGCCCAATTCCTGCCCGCCCATGGTGGTGGGCGTGGGTCTGGGCGGCAATATGGAAGTGGCGGCTCTCTGCGCCAAGCGTGCCGCCGCCAGGGATATAGGAAGCGCCAACGCCGATCCCCGCTATGCCGCGCTCGAATGTGAGCTGCTGGAGATGGTCAACAGGACGGGCGTGGGTCCGCAGGGTCTGGGCGGTCTGACCACAGCTCTCGGCGTGCATATTGAATGGGCGCCCACCCATATCGCCTCTCTCCCGGTTGCGGTGAACATCAACTGTCACGCGGCCCGCCACGCTGAAACCGTTTTATAGGAGGGCACCATGTCAAAAAACCAAGCCAAGCGTATTCGCGCGCCCTTTGACGACGCTACGGCGCGTTCCCTCAGGGCAGGCGACAATGTGCTGATTTCCGGCGTTATCCTGGCCGCGCGCGACGCGGCCCACAAGCGCCTGGTGGAGACCCTGGACCGGGGCGAGCCGCTGCCCGTGGATCTGCGCGGCGCGGTGGTCTACTACGTGGGGCCCTCGCCCGCCAAACCGGGTCAGGTCATCGGCGCGGCCGGGCCCACCACCTCGGGCCGCATGGACGCCTATACGCCAAGACTGCTGGACGAGGGGCTCAAAGGAATGATCGGCAAGGGGTATCGCAAGCCGGAAGTGGTGGAGGCCATGAAGAAGCACGGCGTGCCCTATCTGGCGGCGGTAGGCGGCGCGGGCGCGCTCATCGCCCGCAGCATCAAAAAGTACACGGTGCTGGCCTATGAGGATCTCGGTCCCGAGGCTGTGGCCGCCATGGAAGTGGAGGATTTTCCGGCCATTGTGGTCATCGACTGCCTGGGCGACAATTATTACGAAACGGGCCAGGCTCCTTATCGGGGTCTGTAATGTACGAATACCATTATGGCCGTAGTTTTGAAAAACCATAAGGAGTCACTATGCTCGCAAGCAGATCCCCTGCCGACGTCAGATCCAGGCTGGATTTCTGGCAAGCCCTGTCAGGCGCGGTGCTGGCCCTGTTCATCTGTGTGCACCTGCTTCTGGAGGGCAGCGTCGTCATCAGCCCCAAGCTGACCAACGGCATCGCCTGGCTTCTGGAAGTCACGTTTATGGCTCAGGTCGCGGCTCCATGTCTTGTTCTGCTGATTCTCTTCCACTTCTGGATCGCGGCCCGCAAAATGCCCTTCCGCGCGGGAGAACTGGGCGTGTTCGTGCGCCACAGCCGCAGCCTGCGCGAGGCCGACACTTGGCTCTGGCTGGTGCAGGTCTTTACGGCCGTGGTCATCCTGGCCGGCGCATTCTTCCATGTGTATACGGTCATGACCGATCTGCCCATCACCGTCGACGGCAGCTCCAAACGCCTGCACGACGGCTGGCTGGCCTTTTATGTGATCTTCCTGCCCTGCATCATCCTGCACACGGGCATCGGCATCTACCGCCTGGCCGTGAAGTTCGGCATCTGCTCCAGGGCGGGGCGCGACAGGTTCCGCAAGGCGGTCTGGATTATCATGGCTTGTTATCTGGCACTGGGCACGCTGGCTCTGGCCCGCGTCTGGTTCCTGGGATAGGGGGTGCGTATGCGTGTTTTTCAAAGTGATGTTCTCTGCATGGGCGCCGGTCTGGCCGGGGAGCGCGTGGCCGTGGAAGCCGCGCAGGCGGG